>CAMWOK010000225.1 GCA_947175845.1 uncultured Lachnospiraceae bacterium
TCCGGGCAGGGGACACGACGACCCGGTACCGCTATGACCCGCAGGGGAACCTGCTCGAGGAGCGGGGGGACACGTGGAACAAACGGTACACCTATGACGCCGCAAACCGCCAGACGGGAATAGAGCTGATAGGACCATCAAGTTTAGTAAGTGTAGTGCTTCTGATGAAGATGTTCCTGTCTTGAATCTGGGAGGTGGATGGTCAGGAGATAGTGGAGCGACCATTGCGGCAAAAAATAACCAGTTGCTCTTTGTGGGGGAATGGGGTGATATAAATTTATGGGATGACGGAGCAGAGATGATTTACGATTCTATATTCAATTTTGCAGGGCAAAAAAACAAATAATTTCTAATTCTAACGTGAATGGAGGAAATCAGATGGATGAACAGGAGTATGTGATTAAGGGAACTTTGGAGGGTATGATTAATGTTTTACAGAAAGATTTTGACATGCCTTCTGATGAGGCCAAATTTTTTGTGTACAATATGATAAACCAGTATGGCAAGGATGATGCCGATGCGGTTGACAAACAGGAGTTGGATACGTGGTATCTTGAGAAGGCCGATCAATATAAAGGCCAGATACTGAATACACACATGGTGATCAATTTTACAAATATTACACAGAGTTTATATCACGCGGCATATGACTTCCTTGCGAGGTATCTTTTCGGAAGGAAGATTGATCTGCCATTGATCGGGGCCGGTCTGGTGTACACAATCGGAACAGCAGTAAAGAAAATAGAGGATACAGATTACTGTGTATTTTCACGTATTGTAGAATTGTGCGTGGGAAACAAGGAGAGATTTTTTGATGAGTCAGATATTGTGACAGCCGATAAAGATGGAAAATGTGACTGTCAGGATGAGGATTGGAAGTGCACATACCTGTCGAGGGATGATAATTGTACCTGCAATGAGAACAAGATTAGATTATCATTTAATCATCTGGAAGATCAGGGTATTATCAAGAGGGTTGGATGTCGGTGGCAGCTAATGAAATAGACAATAAATTGTGGAGAGAGGTTTAGGATATGACTGATGCTAAAGAGCAGTTATCATATGTACAAGAGCAGGATACAGGGACAACAAATGAGACTGTTGTTGTGATTAAGTCAGAAGTGGAATTAGTAAATTTTCTGGTTGATATATTATGTTTTGGGGATTGTGTAGATGAGGCAGATCTTGAAAAGGATAACTCCTTTAAAATCTTGTATTCCCTGTTGAAAAGATCTTCCGTGGTTACAATAGCAATAGAGGATAAATATGTGGACAGGGTATACAGGGACAGTTATTACATGCACTTTTCCTGTAAGCATGGAGAATACAGCAGGTTTTGCAAGCGATTGTTCATATTTAAGGGCGATGTATTTGAAAACGCAGGTGACAGAGCATTTTCGGAGTTGGATGTCCTGAAACTGCAGAAGAGATTTATAGGGACTGTGGTGATCAGGCCCCTGCGGGAAGGAAAAGTGGGGAGGTCACTAATCAATCCGTATTTTGTGCTGGGTGAAAAGGATACATACCTGCGTTTTGCCAGGTATTCGGCCACAATATATGGGATGCGGCTGTATGTGAATGCGTTTCCTTTTTCCATGCAGGACGGGGAAACGACTACCTGTGCGGAAATCACAATATTAGTACTGATGGATTATTTCAGCAGAAAGTACTCAGAGTATAGAAGTATTTTACCAAGTGACATCGCAGATATCGTTGGAAAGAACGATTTTGAACGGACACTGCCGTCAAGAGGTCTGAAATACGCATTGATTACAAAGGTTTTTTCGGAGGAAGGGTTTTATCCGAGACTGTACAGTTATGGTCGGAATGCATTTGCAGATATGTCACAATTCAAACGGGTAATGCATTACTACATTGAATCAGGTATTCCTGTCGCTGTAGGTGCAAAAGTAGATGAAAAGACAAGACATTCCATTGTCTGTATCGGACATGGCAGGATCAATTATGACAATATCAAAAAGAAAATTTATGCGGTGTATGATACGGATGCGGGAACTGGAAATTATATCTGGCTGGTGGATTCTTCTGATTTGTGTAATAACTACATCGTTATGGATGATGGACACACTCCATATGAAAACTATGAATGGAAATCGGAAATTTCACATAATGTAGAGAAAAAGGATAGATGCAAGCTGGAAAATTATGAACCGGAAATGTTGATGGTTCCGTTGTATAAGCGTATGTTTCTGGAGGCACAGGATGCATATGACATATGTACATCCACGTTGGCGAGCAGGATGGCAGGGATTCAGCGGTTTTATCCTGAGATGGGAACAAAACAGAATCCGGTTGTGATCCGTCTGTTTATGTGTTCTTCAAGGAACTATAAACAGCGGAGGATTGCAAATTTAGGCCCTGAGAATAAAGACATTTCTGACCGGTACAAGGAACTGCGTCTGCCAAGGTTTATATGGGTGTGCGAGATCTACGATGAGAAGAGTTATTGCGAGGGGAAAGCAAAAGGAGAACTTGTCATAGATGCAACAGCCTCGCCGGATCATGGCACAAAAAGTATACTTTTGATCCATTATCCACATAATATTCTGGTTTGCAGGAAAAACATTGAAGATGTAGAGAAGCATTTTGGGATAAATGAAAAATTTCAGAAGTTTGATAAATGGGAATCCTTTAAAGGGTATGACCACAATTTGTTTATGCCGAAAACGGCAAATCAACATATGAATAGCAAGTTGGAAATATGAGACTGATATGCCGTTTTTGGGGGATATTAACAGTGAAGGCATATTTAAGTTTATGTTGACATTTAAAACGGGTACATTTATAATTATGAATATGGAAGAAGAATGGGAGAATAACAACATGGCAATAAAACGAGTAAAGCTAGACTATAGACCAGCGGTCGTGAAGGCACCACCAGTGGAAGAGATTGAGATTCCCAGCAGCCATATGGAAGAGCTTGACAGATCGATCAGGCAGAAGGTAAGACAGAATGAAGCAGAACGCGCGGCCAGCATAGAGGCCGCCGGGAAATATACAGTCCGATAAAGATTTTTCAGCAATCAGAAATAACCTGTATTGGAATAAAAATAAAGTGTGTCAGTTAGAAAACAGCACACTTTATTTTTTGTTGTAATGAAATATGGTTGAAGAACTATTAGAAAACTTGCGGTAGATCAATGTCAGGAATTATTTCTTAACAGTTTTTTAGTATAAGCAGCACAACTGGTATATATCTTGAATTATCATCATAGACGCCTGTGAACCGGGTATTGTCTTCAAGAATGTAGTTCTGATTCACAAGGAGAATTCCCTGCAGTACAGGTATGCCCAGACGCTGATGAAACAGATCGACGCAGTTGGAAGTCGGACGGAATACTATCCGAACGGGACCGTGAAGAGCCTGGTGCTCGAACGGGCGAAGACCGGGCGGTACAACCTGTTCCTGCTGGACGGGAAACTGAGAAAGGACCCTGTCGCAAGCCTTGCGCTGGTGAGAGTCTGCTGCGCCGGCCTCCACCCGCAGGAGAACATCAAGTGGGAGATCACCACGGGCCGGAGCCTGTGCCTGGCACAGAAAGTCAGCTTCCGGGGCATCAGTGCGGTCGTCACCAGGATCTGTTGGAGGACGGTGAAGGGGGAGCTGGTGCGCTCCTATGAGCTGAGCCGCAGGAAAGGGCTCCTGTGCGCGCGCAGGAAGAACCCCCATATCTACGGCATGAGCATCCCGGCGACGGTGATGGAGCGTGCGGGGAACTGTGTGCGTGTGCATTTCCATATCGACCCGGAGTATGAAAGTGCACCGAACAACAGGTATTTCTCTTACGCCATAGAGAGCAGCTTCATCTACTGCATGCCGGAGGAGGGCAGCCAGGTACATATCTATTTCCCGGGGGACGACGAAGGAAGCGCCGTGGCGGTCCATGCCGTCCGTACGTCCCCGCAGGGAGGAGGCGGAGCGGGCTATGCGCAGGAGCCGGACAACAAGTCGGTCTCCAACGTGAACGGAGCGGAGATGCTGCTCACGCCGGGGAACGCCGGCCTGTACGCGGATCAGGAGGAGGCGGCATACATCGTGCTGGACACGTCGGGGAATGCCGTCATCGCGGGGAAGGACGTGGAGATCAGGACACAGGGGAGCATATCCATAGGTGAGCCTGACGGCGTGGAGGGACAGCCTTCCGCACAGGCCGTGTTCGAGGCTGGGCTACTGGTATTCAAGGCAGGGGACGAAGAGCAGGATCCCGGGATCAGCCTGACGGAGGAGGTGCAGATCTGCGCCGTGTTCATAAAGCTGGAGGCGTCGGACACTTCGCCTGCCGAGCCGTCTGCAGGCGACATCCTTGCCCAGGTGACGGCAGGGGATGAGCAGGCGCGTGCGGACATCAACGGGAATGCGGCCATGGAGCTGGCGGACAAGTACGAGCAGGGCAGGTCGCAGATCCTGCACGGGATCACCAAGATCGCGGCGACGGTCGGCACGGTGCTGGTGGTCGGCGTGCTGACCGTGGTGACGGGCGGCGCGGCAGCGCTCGCAGCCCCCGCCATGATCGGGACGGTCGTCCTGGGCGCGGGCGTGACAGCTTTCGCGGCATCGGACATCGGCGAGGGGATAGACAACATGGAAAAGGCCCAGAGCGGCGACCTGAACAGGGGCCACAATTTCATACGGGACGACCTGATGGACGGGAACGATCAGCTGTACAAGATCGTGGGCACGGGGCTTGACATCGCATTCGGCGTCGTGTCAGGCGTCGCCGGCGGCGGGGCGCTCAAGGGCATCAAGGGCGCAAAACAGGCGATACAGACGATCAAGACAGTCACACAGATCGGCGGGAACGTGGCCCACAGCGCGATCGACGAGCTGATCGACACGGGGACGGTGGACCCCCGGGGGCTGTTAATAAACACGGGGATCGGCCTGCTGCAGAACATGATCGGCGGGCGGATCACCGAGGGCGTGCTGGGAAAACTGGGGCTCACGGACTGCAGCATGGCAAAGAAGATCGCGGAGACCCTGGTGGGAACTGGCGTGGACACCAGTCTGGACGGGATCGTGAGCGGTCTGGCCGGACAGAAGTTCGACTTCTGGGACAGCCTGGCGCGCAATGCCTTCGCAAACGCGCTGTCAGCCTTCATCAGCGACCCGGTCGATGCCGTCACGGGCACGTATACCATCAATAC
>CAMWOK010000226.1 GCA_947175845.1 uncultured Lachnospiraceae bacterium
GTCCCGCACTGCCTGGATGGTCCGCTCCTCCCCCCGGTCAATCTGCGCCGCCAGTATCCACCCAAAGTCAAACGACTCATTGCGGGCGTGGTCGTAAAGCTCCTCCGACACCTTTCCCGTCAGCACGTCCGCGAGATCCCCGCCGTAAAAATCAAGCTGCGCACAGGCGCACAGCAGCTGGACACTGTCCTCCACAAACGGGATGTAGCTGGCGGAGCGAAGGCTTCTGCGAAACCACCCTGCCGTCATCTGACAGCTGTTCATCTCGTCCAGCGCGCAGTAAAAATCCTCTTGGCGCGCCTGCCCCACACAGATATCCACCACATCCTGAAACTGGTTTCGGTACAGATCGCTTAACTTCCAGTATGTTCCATGCTGCAAAAGCTGGCGTATCTCGCCGCACACATCCACCATTGCCGTGTACGAACTGAAGCTGGAAATAAGCTTTTTGCCCTGCCTGGAAAGATTCTTTCCCCTTTTTGCATACTTTTTAACAAAATTTTGGGTTATTTTTCTCCTGGACTCATAACTAAACTTTGCCATGTTTTCCCCTTTCCTTTACACATATCCCGCTGGACGAAGGAGGACTGTCACCATCCGGCGAGCATGGTCAGTCTTACAAATGTAAACACCATATCCTCCGCCCAGGGAATCTCCCCGGAGAGCGCAGTCAGCTCCTCTTCCCCCGCAAACACGCGAAAGATGCCGTCCTCAAAGCACTGCAGCGTGTTCGCTATGGCCTTGTCCTCCACCGCGTCCGCACCGCCGCGCAGCCCCAGGGAGACCTTGCCGCGCGCCGCCTGCGCCGCTATCTCCTCCTGCGTCAGGTATGCCAAAATCTTCCCCTCGTCCCTGCGTGCATTGTACTGACGCACGCCGCACTTTGTCAGACCGACGAGCAGCTCACGCACTGTCTGCGGCTTTTCATCGAGTTCAAACGGGACTGGCTCGATGTCCGCGCGGGACTGCCTGCCGAGTTTTTTCATCCGTGCATAGATTGTAAATGCCATGTGTGAATCACCCCCTTGTAGATCACAAAATAGCTGCCCTCGTCCACATAGTCCTCTCGGATCTGCCTCAGCCTCTCATCGAGATTCACCATGTAATGTCTCTGCGGATTACAAGCCCCCGCCGTATTGAATCTGCGCCCCATACCTATTCCTCCAACAGCCGGTATTCATAGGACTATTTTAGCATTATTGCCCCGAGATGTAAACAGCGGAATCGGTGCAGACCAACTGCGCAAACTGATATTTTTATAAAACCCGTTCCATCAGGAAAGCGTTTGCGCTATAATAACACCAGAGAAACGTAAAATCCGAATTGACGCGTGATAAAGGAGTGTACTTAAGTATGAGCATAGATTTAAATTTCTGGAAATATCAAAAAGATGTGTATCTGGACAATGCGATGGTGTATCAGAAAGCCTGCTGCGACATGGAGCGCGTCAAAGGACTCGAAGTGCTGCCTATCGAGTCCATTTTGCAGGAGACAGCGGCGGCATTCCCGGAGTGGACTTCACAACATGGTTCGTTTCAAATCTCGACGACTCCCCAGGCGGTGCGCTTTGATTGCTATTCCATGGAGCAGGCCGATATGAAGCGCCTTTGTGCTGTGATGTCAAAGTTCGATTGTCCGTTGTATGATTCCCAGCTGGGGGTGCGCTTTGATAAACTGACTGTTTTTCTGATAGATGAGGCAGACAACTTTCAGAAAAAAGCGGCGCAGGAACTTTCCCGTCTGCTCCCACGCCTGGAAATTACAACGCTGTCCGTAAGCTGGGATGACTATGTACAGCGCCCCAAAAACCGCGGTGACATCGTGTACAATGCCTTAATTCACCGCGCAAAAAAGCAGACAAAAGTGACTTCCTTTCTGCAGGCTGGCAGCTTCTGGTCAAACCGACCCTGCCAGTGTAAGACTGCCCAGCTTACAGACAAAGACACGGAGCAGCAGATTTTCGAGGATTTGCTGCAACAATCGATCGCGCGAGTCGTGAATGATTTTCTTGAGAAAACGTATTACTCCCCGCTATAATGTCTGTCCCAGGACCTGAATGTTTGTTTGCGCCCCCCAGTTGTGTATCAAATGAAATACCCGGCACGCGTCCTCGGCCTGCCTGATATCCTCCTGGCCGGCAAAGTATGCCGCAAACAGGATCTCAATGCATTCCATCACGCACACAAGCGCCCCTTTCTCCGCCGCGGACAGCTCTGAGACGCTCTCATAGCCGGCGACCACAGCATGGACATTGGCAAGCCACTGCGTTTCGCCAAGCGGTCTCTCGGTCTCCTCCGCGAGAAGCCCTGCCAGATAGTAGCCGATATCAAAGATCCTGATATTTCTCTGGCTTAAGTCAAAATCAATATAGCCCGTAAACTTTCCATCCTGAAACAAAAAGTTGCCGGAGTGCACATCCCTGTGGATCAGCTGAACCGGCAGCTTTGCGTACACGCACTCTAGCTGCCGCACCGTCGCATCATACTCCGCCTCGCGGATCAGCTGCCATCCGTTCTGCGCCAGACTGCTGTACACCCAGCCCTTCATCTCCTCCAACAAACTGTTATCCCAGACATCGAGCTCCTTCTCGCAACTCAGAAGCGCCCTGTGCAGCTGCGCGACTGCGCGGCCCATTTTCCACGCCATCTGGGTGTCTCTGCTATCAAAACTGTTCTCTCCCGGCAGTTTTTCGGTCAGCAGGAAATAGTGCTCCCCGATGGCAACATAGTTCTCGCCGTTGTGTGCCGCTTGTATCGGCGCGGCCGGAATACCGCCCGCTCGCAACAGAGTCGCCAGCTTAATATTCCGCTCCAGCTGATTTTTGTCGGAATAGACTTTCAGCACATAGGTGTGGTTGATTTCCCACGCCGAAGGGTATATCTGCGTCACCTGGCCGCCCTGGATTCCCCACAAGGGCAGCGCGTTTTTTATCATCTCTTTCATATTCTGATACTGTACCCTTTCTTTTGCAACAATTCTCCTGACGCTGGACTCTGACAGATGAAAAATCCTGCCGAGCTGTCCGTTTGTCCGTCCTTCGAGATGCTTCAGATAGATATGCTGGTTGCGCTTGTCAAGCTCTGTCCTGTATTCCGTTTTCTGTCTTACTGTGCTGTCCCCTGTCTTTGGAATGTACAGATAGCTGCCCTGATAGTGCGCCTGAACCGCGGCGAGCAGCTCCCCGGGCAGAACGCTCTGCGCATTTTCGTATTTCATTGGCATCCCTCCGTAAACCTCTCATACATTCAGTATAGCACAGCAGGTCATTTTGTTGGTGATTATCCTGTTCTCTGTACAAACGATAATCAGCGGCGCGCGGTTTCCTTGCTGCATCTGCCTGTGCAGTCTGGACGCCTCCCCGCGCCAAAAAAGACACAGATGGTCAAAATCTGTGCCTGAACAGCATTCTATCGGATTTTTCACAGGGGCAGCATGATCTCCGTCACAAAGACGCCCGGCTCATTCTTGCGGTTGATAAATCCATCGTACTTGTGCACGATATTGTTGATGCGCTTGAGTCCATGCCCATGGTTGCCGCGCTTTGTCGTGACATACTCCTCGTCGAGTTTACGCGTCTGCTCGCACGTCGCGTTGGTGACTGACAGGTAGAGATTGCCGCGCAGCACGCCGATGTAGAGCCGGATAAACTGATGATCCGGCTCTACTTTCTCGCACGCCTCCACCGCGTTGTCAATCAGATTGCCGATGACAACGCACAGGTCAATGTCCGACACGCCCAGCTCGCCAGGCACCGTCGCCTTGTAGTCCACCCGGATCCCCTTCTTGATCGCGAGGGAGATCTTGGAGTTCAATATCGCGTCCGCATTGATATTTCCGGTGTTGAACAGCAGGTTGATGTCGTCCAGATCCTGTTCGAGCGCATCGAGGTAGGCGCGGGCCTCCTCCAGGTTGTCCATGGCCAGATATGCCTTGACGGACTGCATATGATTGTGATAATCATGCCGCCAGCCGCGCATGGTGAGATAGACGTTGTGCACTTCGTCAACCTGATTTTTCAGAAGCTTGTTCTGGTACGAGGCAATCCGTCTCTCGTACGCCATGTCCAGCGCGCGGTACGCCAGGAACGCTGTCAGCGCAAGCACAAGCAGGCCTGCCAGAATCATTGTCACTGTACTCATAAAGATTCTCCAGCTATTATATCATACTTTGTAGAGCGCGATAAACCGCTCGCTCAGCTCCTGGCAGAAACTGCGGCTGACCGGCAGCGCAGCCCCCGAAGAGAGCCTGCACTCCGTGCGGCTGATTTTCTCGACATGTCCTAAATTTACCACAAAGCTTCTATGGCACCGGACAAACAGCTCCTTCTGGTGCAGCTCCCCCACAAAGGCCGCCAGGCTTTTCTTGATGCGTATCTTTGATCCGTCCATCAGGTAAAGCAGCGTGTAGTGTCCCAGCACCTCCACATAGCAGATGTGCTCCTCCGCAATCCGCCTGACAATCCCCCGCTCCTCGACCGCGATGCAGGCAGCTTCCTGCGCGCTGTGCGCTTGCTCCGCCAGCAGCTCGTCGAGCAGGCCGCAGAGCTTCTCCATGGTGACCGGCTTGAGCAGATACCGCACTGCGCGCACCTCGTAGCCCTCTATGGCAAACGTTTTGTCCGCCGTCAGAAACGCGATCGGCAGCCTCCTGTCCTTCTCACGGATGGCGCGCGCCAGCTCGACACCGTTCATCTGCCGCATTGCGATGTCGAGAAAAACGACGTCAAATGCAAAGGTTTCGTTCTTGAACAAAAATTCCTCAGCACTTTCATATAATATAACTTCCACTGTCACCTGCCTGCGATCTGCCCACTGCAGAATCATGGCGCGCAAAAGCGCCGCCTGCGCAGCTTCATCCTCACAGTATGCGATGCGCATGGTGGTTCACCTCCTGTATCCTGATATAGTTTTCCATAATTATCCGAGATAATTCTGCACAACCGCCTCCAGCCTGCTGGAAATTTCTGTGAATGGCACGGACAAATCAAGCGAATCGACCATAATTTTACTCCCTTTTCAGATTAGGGAGCAGTCCCCTGTTGATGGATGTTCCGATAAACTGGAAGTTATGTTGCAGAGGATAATTCTTTCTTTTTTGCGTTCAATATCTTGCGCAACTCCTTTTTTCTGACATCTAACCCCTCATCTTTGAT
>CAMWOK010000227.1 GCA_947175845.1 uncultured Lachnospiraceae bacterium
TCCCATATCCGAGCGCATGAAAAACGCCGACAGCCAGAAAATACATACACAGAAACGGCAGTCCGATACAAAATCCTCTCATAAACCGGATACCGTGTTCGATGATGGCCGGATTGTCCATAAAAAAGCGCACCACGCCGTCCGCGTCGATGAAGAAAAATGCTGCCGCCGCCGTGATAAAGCCCACGCTGATCTCCCCTGCAAACACAATTGCCGCCCGCATACGCTTCTGGTTCCCGCTGGCGTAATTATAGCTCACCAGCGGCATGATTCCCTGGGAGACGCCCATGCAGACATACATCGGCACCATATAAATCTTCTGCGTGATCCCCATGGCTGCCACCGCGTCAGCGCCAAACGCTGACGTGAAATTATTCAGAATCGTCATGCCTGTCACATTCAGCAGATTCTGTATGGAAGCTGGGATTCCCACGCCGCACACACCGAGCACAATCGCCCCTCTGAGGCAGAACCTGTCCGGGCGGATGCAGACACATGTGCTATTTCTTCGAACGTACAGCAGCACCAGAAAATATGCACAAGCGACACAGTTTGACAGAAACGTGGCAAGTCCGGCTCCCGCAGCCCCCATACCCATTCCCCACGGAAGGATAAAAATGGGATCCAGCACGATATTCAGAAGGCATCCGCTCATCGTCCCGATGCTCGCGTGCAGGGCCGACCCCTCAGCGCGGACCATGTACGCCAGAACCACATTCAATATGGCGGGCACCGCACCGCAGGTCACCGTCCATTTCATATAGTCCGACGTCGCCTGCACGGTCACCGCATCCGCCCCCAGAAGCGCCAAAAGCGGCGTCTTGCCGATCGTACATGCAAGCGAAAAAATGACTCCGCAGGTCAATGCACAGTAAAACCCGAAAGCGGAACTTCTGTGAACCGTGTCGTAATCTTTGCGTCCCAGTGCCCGGCTCATCATGCTCGAGCTCCCCACGCCAAACAGGTTGTTGATGGCGTTGAAGGCGAGCAGCACCGGCCCTGCAAGCGTCACCGCCGCATTCTGCACAGGATCATTTAATATTCCCACAAAGTAGGTGTCCGCCAGATTGTAGAGCACCATCACCAGAGAGCTGATGATCGTAGGTATGCACAGTGTCGCCACCGCCTTTGGAATTGGCACGCTCTCAAAGACTGCCGTTTTGGATTGCGCGTTGCGTTTTGTATTACTCATATTCTGTATTCACTCCCATCCTCTGTCTGTCTCAGCCCGCAGACTGCGTGCCGCGCTCTGCCCTGCCCATATACCATACCGCCAGCGCGCTCGCCACCACCACGCCGATGGCAAACGCCCAGGTCTGGCAGAACTCAGGAAGCATTGCCGCCACAAAGGTAAGCATATTGTAAAACAGATGCATAAAGACACACGGAATTACCGACCGGCTCTTAACCGCAACATATCCAAGTGCCGCCCCGACCGGAAGCACGTAGATTCCCTGCACCCAGTTTGCATGAAAAATCCCGAACAGAACTGCCTGAATGACAATCGCGGCCGGCATCGAAAAATGTCTCTGCAGATTTCTGAGAATGAGCCCCCGCATGATACACTCCTCGTTGATCGGCGCCAGAAGCACTGCGGCCATCATCGCGAGTATCTCACTCCCTCCAAGTGCCATGTCCATCATTTCGTTGTACGCCTCCATCGTATCCGGGCTGACAACCGCGATGACCGCAGAGATCAGGATCGCCACATAATAAAGCCCGCAGCAGGCGATGACTATCATTGCAAACGGCTTGATTCTGAGCACCTTTTCCCTGAAATACCGCCTGTCCTGCTCTGTCCTCTTTCTGCCCCAGACAATCCAGTAGGCCGGCAGCGAAAACAGGGTGGACACCAGCGTCGCCACCAAGGTCAGCAGTGTCATGAAGCGGCCGCCTGACGTGGTGTCCCACAGCGCATTCAATGCCTGATCCGCATCGCCCCCCGCACTGAGCATGTGCGCTGTCAGCGCAGCAGTTGTCCCGACTAAACTGACAAAGACCTGCAGCATCATAAACAGCAGCATGATCGCACAGCTTGCCAGAATCCCCTCCACAAATTTTTTGCCAGCCCCTTCATTCCTGTTATATTCCATATCAACCCTCCATGCAGTTTCCGTCAAACTGATTCACTTTCTATACCGTAACACGCCCGTCGGATTCTGTCAAACCCAGTTCAATTGTTTCTTTGTGAAATTATGGAAAACTCATTGATTTTTGTGCAGGAAAAGTATAAAATAAGAATAGCATACCAATTATCAAATTTATTTAGTGAAGGAGTGATGAGTATGTCATTTAATTTTTGGAACAGTTCTTCGCTGTACGGTTCCAACAACGGTTCCACAAACCTGTACAGCCTGTTCTCCGAGCGAAACGCAATAAAGAACGGAACATACAAAAAACTGCTCAAATCTTACTATAGTTCTTTAGGAGAAGCTTCTGACTCAGAGACGTCCTCCGGCAGCAGACGCGGCTCAAACAACATTATCGACAAGCTGCTTCGGGAAAAAATGTACCCCACCGTTTCCGAGGAGACGCAGAAGGCAAATTCTGACCTGACCTCGGGGATTGGCAGCCTGAAGTCCTCCGTGTCAACGCTGCAGAGCGAAAAGACCTTTGAGGATACTGAAAACGGCTCAACCGCTGCGGAAAAAGTTGTCTCCGCGATGAAATCATACGTGGCAAACTACAACGATGTCGTGACAGCGTCCAAGAGCTCCACGCTCACAAACAAGACTGCGTATGTCGCAAACATGATGAGCACCACCTCAAAATTTGAGAAAGAGCTCGGTGAGATCGGCGTCATGCTGAAGAAGGACAGCACGCTCCAGCTCGACGAGACCAAGTTAAAGGGAGCAGATCTCTCGAAGGTGCAGAAGCTGTTCTCCGCAGACAACATTCAAAGCTACGGCTCCACAATCGCCTCCCGCATCAAATTTGCAGGCGGCAGCTCCAATACCACCACGGGATCAACCAACAACAGCACAAGCACCGATGACAAGAAGCCGACAGGCTCAGGTGCAGCTGCGCTCAAGACGGACGGCGAGGCGCTTGCGTCAAGCGAGCTCTATGCAAAGACAAAGGATAAAGACGGCAATGAGACATACGACATCTCCAAGATCCTCTCCACTGCAAAGAGCTTTGTGAGCAACTACAACACCATGTTTGACAAGGCTGAGTCCAGCACCAATTCCGGCGTGCTGTCCAACCTGTCCTACATCCGGGAGAGAACGGCAAACAACACGAAGGCGCTCAAAGAGTTCGGATTCACTGTGGACAAAAAGGGCAGACTGTCTCTCGACGAGGAGACCTTCAAAAAGGCAGACATGGATAAAGTACACGACTTTTTCAAGAGTTATGGTTCCTATGTTGCAAGCAACGCATCCCGTGTGGACTACTACATGAACACCAAAGCAAACGCAGCAAGCGGATATACCTCCAAGGCATCCTACAACATACCGCCTGTCTCCGATTACAGTACATCTATCTGATCCAAAAATACGAAAAGAACACATAAATGGTGGCCAAACGCTGTAAGACCCAGCGCCCCGCCACCATTTTCAATGCCGCTAAAACTCCTTTTTCTCCATGATCCTGCAAGAGATCCTGTAGGACAGCAACAGCAGCGCTGCAAGGACAGCCGCCACCAGCAAAGATATTCCCTCGACGCCCAGACTGGCAAATCCACCCCTGATCGCCGCATCGTCAAAACCGGAAAACTCACTGAGTGAGCCGAGCATTCCCATACCGGCTGACATGACGCCAATCAGCACAACCGTCACAATCCTGCTCTTCTCCCGCCCAAATTTTATCTGCAGCGGAACTTCCAGCGCGAGCATCAGATATGCCAGCGGCAGCGAGACTGCCAGCATGAGAAAAAACTGCCAGAATCCTGTCTCCTCCCCCTTTACAGCATGAACCAGCCACGAAATCAGATTCATAACTGCACCGGGGATCGTCGTCAGCAAAATCCCAAATATATATTTTTCAAAGACATAGTCTCTCCTCGACACCGGAAGTGTAAACAGATACCGGAAACCATTCTCGTATTCGTCATAGCCAAACGTGCCAAGCAGCAGAACGGCACACAATGGCGCAATATACCCTGCAAAAAACTGCATGTTGAGACTGCCCGACATCAGTACTCCAAAAACAATCACCATGATAAAGAAAAATTTCATCTGCGATTTCATCAATTGATAATCCTTGATCATTAATCCCCTGACTGCCCTGCTCATATCGTTATCCTCCTAAATTCAATCCATCTGTGTCATTGCATCTCAATGTTTTGTCATCATCGTGATCACTTCATCAATCGTGCCCTTCTCCATCACCACCCCAGGATAATTGTCCAGATAGAACTGTTTCTGGTTCGTCAGACAGCTGTAGCCAAAACTTTCCTGCCTCGTCTGCAGCAAATGCGATCTGTCCATCCTGTCAAACTGCTCCTGTGTCACTTTCATCACCCCATATGCACTTAAAAGCACATCCGTGTCTTCATGGAGCACAATCTTTCCGCTGTCAATCAGATAGACGTCATCGCAGATCCCCTCCAGGTCACTCGAAATATGGGAACTGATGATAATGCTGCGCTTTCCATCTTCCATGTATTCGCGCAGCAGCCCCAGCAGTTCATCCCGCGCGACAACGTCAAGACCCGCGGTCGGCTCATCGAGAATCAGCAGCCTGGCATTGTGCGAAAGCGCCGCCAGAATCTGCAGTTTGCGCTTCATTCCGGTGGAAAACTCCTTGATTTTCTTTTTGAGCGGAAGTTCCATCTTCTCACAGTCCGCCACAAATTTTTTCTTTGAAAAATCGGCGTACAGGGCGTCCAGCACAGGCAGAAGCTCCCGAATCGTCAGATAGCTGCAAAATCCTGCGTCGGAGAGCACGACTCCAATCTGTTCCCGATCTGCCTGTGTGAGTGACGCCCCATCCTTTCCAAACACCTTGATTGTGCCTCCATCCACCTGGATCAGCCCCAGAATTGCGTTAAACGCCGTGCTCTTGCCCGCCCCGTTTCTCCCGATCAGCCCTGTGACCTGCCACACCTGAACTTCCATGTAACAGTCCAGACGAAAATTTTCATATTGTTTGATTACATT
>CAMWOK010000228.1 GCA_947175845.1 uncultured Lachnospiraceae bacterium
TCCCTGCACTGTGTGCTGTTGTCATATATGTGACCGATCCTGTCCTGGATCTGCACTGTTCTCAATTCGCCTGTCATACCTGATTCCCATCCGTTTCCTTTAATGTTTGTTTGACCGCCGCCAGATTTTTCGCTTCTCGGCCTCCCGGATCAGCGCATCCCGAAAATCGGGGTGCGCGATGGCGATCAGCCCCTCCGCCCGCTCCCATGTAGAGCGCCCCTCAAGGTTGATCACACCGTACTCTGTCGCAAGAAAATAGACTTGGCTTCTCGGGGAGGTGATGATGTCGCCGTCAAACTGCGGACGGATGCGGGAATGGTATTCGCCTTTCTTGTCCTTGTAGACAGAACTCATGCAGATAAATGCCTTGCCGCCCCTGGACGCGGAGGCACCGATAAGAAAGTCGAGCTGACCTCCCGTGCCGCTGATCTGTCTGGATCCGGAACTCTCCGCCGCCACCTGCCCGTACAGATCCACCGACACACAGCTGTTGATGGAAACCATATTGTCGATCTGGGCAATGATGCCCGGCCGATTCACATACTCCAGCGGGTACGCCGCGATCCCGTGATTGTCGTCCACCCACTCATAGAGCTCGGGCGAGCCGACCGCACAGCCGAACACACCTTTCCCCCTGTCTATCTTTTTCTTCCGGTTCGTCAGCTTGCCCGCCCTGTACATGCTCAGATACGCGTCGGAGCAAAGCTCGGTGTGCATTCCCAAATCCCGGATATCCGACTCTGCTATCAGCTCACCAAGCGCGTTGGGCATACTGCCGATTCCCAGCTGCAGTGTCGCCCCGTCGACGATGTAGGGCAGAATCTTCTGTGCGATCCTGCGGTCTGTCTCGGTAGGTATCACGGGTTTTGTTCCCGCAAACGGCTCGTGCTCACCCTCCACAATATAGTCCACATCCGAAATATGAATACATTCGTCGTAGCCTCCGTGCACTTTGGGCAGATGTTCATTCACCTCGACAATGACGACATCCGCCATGCGCGTTATGGGCGCCGCCACGCCTGTGTTGACCGAAAAATTGAAGTATCCGTGCTTATCCATGGGTGACACGCTCACCATCACGACGTTTACTTTCAGAAAAAACTCATAGTATGCGGCATTGTTGTGAAACACCATGGGAATATAGTAGCAGAGTCCCCTGTCGCACAGCTTCCGCTCGTAGGAGGAACAGTGCCAGCTGTGATATGTAAAGTGCTCCTGGCTCTCATCGCACTCCGCCACCGCAATCGGACCCGATATCAGATTGCCGCGTATCTTCACATCATACAGTTCGTCCCGGCGCGCGGCGAGCGCCCTGTCAAGCAGAACAGGCTTGCCAAGGCAGCTTGTGTAATCTATCCAGTCGCCGCTCTTTACCACTCCCACGGCCTCCTCGGGCGTGACAAGCTTTGATCGGTATTGTGTCAGAAATTTTTGCAGCATTGTATCACACTCCATTCTCGCATCTTTTCACACTGTTCTGACTTCAAAGAGCAGCATCTCAGACCTCAATGCCCCCTGAGATCCAGCATGGCGAAAATAGAGTCACTGCTTCCCCAGGAATAGACAATATAATAGTCATCTCCCGCAATATCTGTCTGAAATTCCAGACCGATGTGCTCAAATGCTATAACTATCTCTGAGTCTGGCTGGCTTTCAACCTCGCACTCCCATTCGTGCTCTGCGTAGTCCGAATAATACTCTTGCAGCTCTTCCATGGAAAGCCCGCTCCGAATCAGTATCGCGCCAAAGTACTGCATTCCGTTGCCGCATCCCACCAGCTTCCCGGCCTTATACACCGTCTCAATCCATTCTGTATCCTCTGGAAGCGGCAGTGCCACAAGCGTGTCCGCCGTTTCCTTTGCAACGCGGTCGTTCACCGCTGGCGCAACCATCGTCGAAAGTATTATATAAAGAAAGATCACGGCAAGAACAAACGCAATCACGAACGTCACTATATATAAAATCGTAATTCCTATTTTACGCATCAGCCGCCACCTCCACAAATTTCTACTTTTGAGGCAGATTCGGCAGTTCCCTGCGCAAATCTGCCCGGATGCTCATGTGCCAGAAATACTCTCCGACAAACAACAGCTTGTGCAGCGCGTCCTCATGCAGAAGCGCATGTACCAGCCGCGGGAAGGAATAAATCTTTTTGCTCGCCTTGATATGTTCGAGCTGAAGCTCATACGGCGTCATCCGCTCCGGCCTGTGTACCGCATTGCCATTGTACTTGCTCCAGTTCCTGTGAAGCAGCTGGTTCTTGTGGCTCTCATAGACAGGTGTTCCGGGAACAAAATACATGCACTGAATCAGCGCCCCCTTGATATGGTGCGCTATCACAAAATCAGCCAGCTTATCCCCCACGCCCACCGTGTGGTTATCCGCCCCCAGAATGAACAGGCCGCGAACGCTCAGGCCATGCCTCTGGATATTGTGGATGGACTCCACAATCTTGTCTTTGCTGCTCTTTTTGTGGTACAGCTCAAACGATTCGTCGTCGATAAATTCAATTCCCATCGCCAGCTCCACAAACCCCGCCTTCCTGAGCAATTCAAGCATCTCATCGTCCAGACCGACCTCCCAGCGCGCCTGCACAGTAAAATGGTATCGGATCCCGCTGTCAATAATTTTCTGCAATACTGCTATCGCCCAGTTTCGGTCCGCAAAAAAGTTGTCATCCGTAATCCACACAGCCTTGAGCAGCCTGTGATGCCCTTCCTCCTGAAACGCGATGGTCCGTCGGATATCCTCCAGCACTTTTTCCGGTGTCCGCGTCCTGACCCGCCGCCCGAAATGGCGCACAAGCGCACAGTAATCACAGTTGTGCGGGCATCCCCTGGACGCGTGAACCTGCCCCCACAAAGTATTGTGGCCTGCCATTTTCCTGTAGCGGTACACAAGATTCTTATCCGGAATCGTCTCAAACTGCTCTGGCGGCCTGCGCTCCCCGGTATGTACCAGCTTTTTGCCCTTTCGGTACGCCACGCCCGCGAATGCCGGCGTCTCTCCCGCATCCACCGCTTTCACCATCTCGAGGATGGACTCGTCCCCCTCCCCCAGCAGAACATAGTCGCAGTATTTCACAGCCTCCTTATAATTCATGGAGGCATGAAGACCGCCCATCACGACGACAGCCCTGCTCTTTTTCTTAAAATACCGCGCCAGCTGATACCCCCGCACTGCGTTGAAGGTAAAGATACCGATAAAAATGATGTCCGCGTCCACGATGTCCTTCATGACCAGACGCGATATGGCCTCGCTGTACATCAGGGTATCCGGCACCTTCTCCTTCACAATCGTCGCCAGCGTATTCAGCCCCACCGAGGGCGTCCTGATATACCTGTCATACACAAAATAATTCAATGGCGTCGGCTTATACGGCCTGTTTCCCGGTTCTACAAAACGTACTTTCATCCCATTCCCCTTTCTTCCCTGCACACAACAGCCCCCCGCCAGCCTATTCCCAAGACGATCGTATTCAATGCAAGCCCCGCCCGATTGCTGTCTTGGGCTTCTTAAGGGCATCCTTTCTTTTTTGCAGTTTCTAAGACTATTATATTTTTGTGCGGCAAAAAAGTCAAGTTTAAATAGCATTTGTTATTTATTATCCTTGATATTTTTTCTGCCATTCCCCTTACCGCAGACAGCCCGTATTTCTTTATAGATACAGATCTTTCCTGTCAAACACTGCGATTCCTGCGGCGTACAATACTATGGCGCCCGCAAAGCGCACAGCTGCCCCCGCTGCCGCCGAGCATTCGCCCGCAAGAATGCCCTCCGGATCAAACAGCGTAAAAAATGTGAAATATTTTATTTTTTCTGCTTTCCCGCCAACATTGGCCAGCATCTGAAGCACATACATAAACGCTGGAATCCCCGCGCCAAACGCTACGCTGTATTTCACATCGGAAAAAACACACGAGCCCAGAAAACATATCCCTCCGATAAACAGGTGCAGGCTTAACAGCCCGCTGTTCAGCCAAATGAGTTGTGCTATTTCCAGCTCTCCCGACAGGCCGTTTGCGATACAAAGCAGTTCTACGACTGTGCTGTAAACAACAAGAAATACAATGTCACTCACAAGCACTGCCATCTGTGTGGCTGCAATGGTGCAGCGCTTTACCGGTGCCGCCGCCAGAGAAACCATGGAGCCTTTCTCCACATATTTTGCAATCAGGGCGTTTCCGCGCAGAATGCAGAATATCATGGGAAAGATCAGCAGGATAAATCCATAGAGATACGACACCATAAATCCCAGAAGACTTGCGGCGTCCGCTTTCATGCCTACAGCCGCCATCAGCTCCGGCATCACCTCCACAAAGCTGTCCAGCATTTTCATCATTTCCGGGTCATACATACTGATAATAATCGAAACGTACATGGTGATAACTGCGCAGATCACCACCATCAGCTTGATACTGCCTTTCATCTCGCGTTTATACAGTGCCTTGCTAATCATGTTTTTTCCCTCCATAATACTCCATAAAAATTTCTTCCAGACTCTGTTTTGTCGTGACTGTAACTGCAAGTCCATCGCATATTCCGTCAAAATCGCGCGCGAATGCCTCCGCGTCATCCCTGTCGTTCAGCGTTACCGTATACTGACGGACATGGCGCTTTCGCAGTGCGGCTGCAGAGTCAACCACTGCCATCTTTCCCTCCTGGATCATGCCGATACGGTCGCAGGTGCGCTCAACCTCCTCAAACATATGGCTCGACATCAGGATCGTTTTGCCGCGCTTCTTTTCCTCTGCCACGAACTCAACAAACCGTTTTTGCATCAGCGGATCAAGCCCGCTGGTCGGTTCGTCGAGGATGAGTATATCCGGATCATGCATGAAAGCCGCGACAATGCCAAGCTTTTGTTTCATTCCCTTGCTCATCTTTTTAATTTTGCCGCCCGGATTCAAATCAAAGCGCTCCAACAGCTCTCTCTGCCGCCCTTGTGCACCAATTTTGCGGTACTCTGCAACAAATTTCAAAAACTCTGCACCCGACATGTCATCAAAAAAACTGATTTCACCGGGGATGTAGCCAAGTTTTGCCTGGATGCTGTCGCGCTCCTTCCAGCAGTCCCGGCCTTCGATTGTACACC
>CAMWOK010000229.1 GCA_947175845.1 uncultured Lachnospiraceae bacterium
CTTTGTGGTCAGGCCAGGGGAGAGTATTCCGGTGGACGGAGTTGTGCTAGAGGGCGCAAGCGCCGTGAACGAAGCGGCGCTCACAGGGGAGAGTATCCCGGTTGACAAACAGCCCGGAGACAAGGTATCAGCTGCCACGGTGAATCAGTCAGGGTTTATCCAGTGCAGGGCGGCGCGGGTCGGTGAGGACACAACGCTGTCGCAGATTATCCGGATGGTCAGTGATGCGGCGGCCACGAAAGCGCCGATCGCAAAGGTGGCGGACAGGGTGTCAGGAATCTTTGTCCCGGCAGTTATCGCGATCGCGCTTATCACCATTTTTGTGTGGCTTGCCGCGGGACAGACGATTGGATTTGCGCTTGCCAGGGGAATATCCGTGCTTGTCATCAGCTGCCCGTGCGCACTGGGACTCGCCACGCCGGTGGCGATCATGGTTGGAAACGGTGTGGGGGCCAGAAACGGCATCATGTTCAAGACTGCGGCATCACTCGAGCAGACGGGGAAGGTGACGATCGTTGCGCTGGATAAGACCGGAACCATCACGAGCGGGGAACCCAGGGTTACAGACATTATCCCGGCGGACGGGGTGACAGAGGACGAGTTGACGGCCATGGCGTATGCGCTGGAACAGAGGAGTGAACATCCGCTCGCACGCGCTGTTGTGGCTTATGCCGCTTCCCGTATTTCTGGGGAATTTGCAGCAGATGTATCAGAGTTTCGGGCACTTCCGGGGAATGGACTGACGGCGGTGGTGGACGGAAAGCAGCTGTACGGCGGCAGTGCAAAGTATATCGGGGAGCAGACAACGATTCCGCAGGATTTCCTGCTGCGATCGGAAAAGCTTGCCATGGAGGGAAAGACGCCATTATTTTTTGCCCGCGATACACTTGTCGGAATGATCGCGGTGGCGGATGTCATCAAGGAGGACAGCAGACAGGCGGTGGAGGAGCTTCAGGGTATGGGAATCCATGTCGTCATGCTGACCGGCGACAATGAGCGGACAGCCAATGCTATCGGAAGGCAGGCGGGAGTCGACGAGGTGATAGCCGGAGTTCTGCCCGACGGCAAGGAGAGCGTGATCCGGAGCCTGATGAAGAAGGGAAAAACGGCCATGGTCGGCGACGGTATCAACGATGCACCCGCGCTCACGAGGGCGGATACAGGCATTGCGATCGGCGCCGGGACGGACATTGCGATCGATGCGGCGGATGTCGTGCTGATGAAAAGCTGTCTGCGGGATGTGCCGGCGGCGATCCGCCTGAGCCGGCAGACGCTCAGAAACATTCACGAAAATCTCTTCTGGGCATTTTTTTACAACATTGTAGGGATTCCGCTGGCAGCAGGGGTGTGGATTCCGCTGTTTGGATGGCAGCTCAATCCTATGTTTGGCGCGGCAGCGATGAGTCTGTCCAGCTTTTGTGTGGTCACAAATGCACTGCGGCTGAATCTGGCTGACATCTACAGCACAAAGCGCGATAAAAGACGCGCTGTAACAAATCATTTTAAGAGAGAAGGAGAAGAAAAAATGACAAAGACAATGAAAATCGAGGGTATGATGTGCGGACACTGTGAGGCGAGGGTCAAAAAATGTCTCGAGTCACTGGATCAGGTGGCGGAGGCTTTGGTGAGCCACGAGGCAGGAACTGCAGTTCTTACATTGAATGCGGAGATCAGTGACGACATACTGAGGCAGACGGTGGAGGCACAGGATTACAAAGTACTTTCTGTGGAGTAGAAAGAAACAGACAGCAGGAGAGGTCTTGATATGAGGGAACTGGCGCGTTTGGACAGGAAGGATACAATATTATTGGTGGACGACGAGAAAATGATCAAGCAGAGGCTCAAGGATGCCATCTGTAAGGATTTTGATATTCTTGAGGCATCTAACGGGCTGGAGGCGCTGAAAGTGCTGTCTGCCAACAGCGACAAGGTGGCAGTGATTGTGCTCGACCTTGTCATGCCGGTCATGGATGGGTTGCAGTTTATGGAAACGTTTCGCAGGTATCGGGAGTACGACAACATTCCTGTCATTGTCGCGACCTCAAACGAGGACTGGCATACAGAGCAGAGATGTCTCGAGGCGGGAGTGTGGGATTTTGTCATGAAGCCCTACAATCCGGACCTTCTGCGGTTTCGGATAAAAAATGTAATCGACAGAAGCCGCATGATTATGGTTGAGAGGGATACTGTAACCGGACTGTACACGAAGTACAAATTTTATCGGGCAGTGCACAGCATCCTTTCTGAGGAGACGGATGACACGTTTGCGTTTGTGCGTATCGACATTGACCGCTTTAAGATGATCAATAATTTTTATGGCGTCAAGGAGGGGGACAGAGTTCTGCAGAGCGTCGCATCGGAACTGCGGCGGATCTCCACTGCCTTCGACAGGTTTGTCTATGGGCGGGTGGAGAATGATGTCTTTGCAGTGTGTATGCCGTTCCAGGAGGAGAACATTGAACTGCTGGTAAAGGCGCTTCAGATCAATCTGCGGAGAGCGAACAAGGATTACAATATCAAGATTTCATGCGGGGTGTATGTCATCAATGATGATGCGATGGAAGTGTCTGAGATGTATGACAGGGCATTTCTGGCAGCGAAAAGCTGCAAAGGCAAATTTTCGCAGAGCATCGCGTATTACAATGAGAGCATGGTCGAGAACATGCGGCAGGAACAGTTTGTCATCAACGAGGTGAACAGGGCGATCGACGAGGAACAGTTCGAGGTGTACCTGCAGCCCAAAATCGATCTGACGACGGACTGTTCTTATGGGGCGGAGGCACTGGTGCGCTGGAAGCACCCGGAAAAAGGGATGATAGCGCCAGATGAGTTCATACCTGTCTATGAGAAAAACGGTATTATCGGCAAGCTGGATCAGTACATGTGGCGCAGTGTCTGCAAGCTCCTGCGCAGGTGGCTCGACGAGGGAAGGGAGCCGAACCCGATTTCGGTAAATGTGTCGCGGGTAAATATCTACAATCCGCATCTGGTGAAAATTTTGCGGAAGCTGATCACGGAATATCAGATTCCGCCGGAGCTTCTGAATCTGGAATTGACGGAGAGTGCATTTATCGAGGATCAGGATCTGGTCATGAACACGATGAGCAGTCTCCGCAGGCTGGGTTTCAAAATTATGATGGACGATTTTGGAAGCGGGTATTCTTCCCTGAATGTGCTCAAGGATATAGAAGTGGACTATCTGAAAGTGGACATGAAATTTCTGCAGGATCAGGAGCTGAGCGGAAAGGCTGAAAAGGTGCTGACTTCCGTGATACGAATGGCGAAATGGCTGCATCTGCCCTCGATTGTCGAGGGGGTGGAGACGCCGGAGCAGGTTGATTTTCTCAAGTGTATCGGATGTGAGTATGCGCAGGGCTACTATTATGCAAAACCACTTACGGTTGCGGAGTACGAGCAGTATATCGCCCGGGAGGAAGAGCTGGGTGTAAAGAGCAGTGCCGACGAGAACGTAGCGATCATCAATGATCTGTGGAACACCCGGTCGAGTGTCAGCCGGCTTTTCGATATGCTGGAAACGCCGATCGCTGTGTATGAGTATCGCAATGAAAAAATAGAACTGCTCCGGACCAATACCCGCTATGATGCGGATATTGTGTTTGAGAGGGAAATTGATGAGGGCGAATATGCCCGGAGGATACAGCAGGAAAAAGAGTCTTTGCGCGAGACGTTTGCCAGGGTTGCGCGCGGGGATTTCTGTGAACCGATGGAGTATGAACTCCGGGAGGGCATCTGGTATCGCGCCACGGTCAGGATGATCGGAAAGCGGGCAGATACCATGCTTATGATGGTTACTCTTTGTGAAATCAGTGCATATATGCAGGGAGATAAAAGATGAAATGGGCAGGGCAGAAATGGAAGTAAAGAGCATCCTTGAGAAAGTACACAGCGGTGAACTGACAGTGGACGAAGCCGAGGCATGTCTGAGGCAGAAGCCTTCCGAGCCGTATTTTGAGGAGATGGGATTTGCCAAACTCGATATGCACAGAAAGGTGCGGACAGGTTTTCCGGAAGTGATTTACTGTGCGGGCAAACCGGATGAATATCTGGTGTCCATCTATCAGAAAATGTATGAAAAAAACGGTGAGGTTTTCGGGACGAGGGCGACTGCAGCGCAGTACAAACTTGTGCGCAGTGTGCTGCCGCAGGTGCAGTATGATAAGGTATCAGGAATCTTGAAGATAGAACATAACACAGAGGAGCGGGCGGCACGGCGCGTCGGCAGCATTGCTGTCTGCACGGCGGGGACGGCCGATATCCCTGTGGCGGAGGAGGCAGCGCAGACCGCAGAGTATTTTGGTTCCCGTGTCACGCGGGTCTATGATGTGGGAGTGAGCGGCCTGCACAGGCTGCTGGCGCGCACGGAGACCATACAGAGCGCAAATTGTGTCGTGGCGGTCGCCGGCATGGAGGGGGCGCTTGCGAGCGTGATCGGCGGGCTGGTCAGCAATCCGGTGATTGCGGTTCCTACCTCTGTGGGATACGGGGCAAGTATGCATGGTTTGTCGGCGCTGCTCACGATGATCAACTCCTGTGCAAATGGGATTGCGGTGGTAAATATTGACAATGGATACGGGGCCGGGTATATGGCTACGCAGATCAACAGGCTGGCAGTGCAGCGGTGAGCCTGCGGGCTGTTTCAATTTGTGCCGACGCGCCGGAATGCTGCGCTGTTGGCTGTAAGGGAGGCATTATATGAAAAGGACATTATATCTGGAGTGCTACTCGGGAATCAGCGGAGATATGACAGTGGCGGCGCTGCTGGATCTGGGGGCTGACCGGAAAGCACTCGACGAGGCGGTTGACAGCATCCGACCGCTGGTGTCGGGGTTTGACGTGGAGATAAAGAGGGTGCAGAAGGCAGGGATCGACGCCTGTGATTTTGCGGTGCTGCTGGATGCGGCACATGAGAATCATGACCATGATATGGAGTATCTGCACGGGCATGGAGGAGCGCATTCTCACGGACATGAACATGAATATGCGCATTCTCACGGACATGAGCATGAACATGAGCATTCTCACGGACATGAGCATGAACATGAGGAGAGACATGAACATGCGCATTCTCA
>CAMWOK010000230.1 GCA_947175845.1 uncultured Lachnospiraceae bacterium
GAGCAGAGGACTGAAAATCCTCGTGTCACTGGTTCGATTCCGGTTCTGGGCATTTATGTTATTAAAGTATTTCGAGTTGTAGAGCACGCAGACAGCGTGTTTTTTTATTTAAAAATTTCTTAAGCACCTTTTTTATTATATAAAAATATGATAAAATAAAAGTTAAGCGATTAATTGTAATTCAAATGTTGTGTAAATTAGGAGAAAACAAATGTATGAGTATGAATTAAAAAAATATGCAAATGATATTTTTGAGTCAGAAAATTTCAGAAGCACAAAGGCATATATTCAACATGGAAATATGTCTGTGCAGGAGCATTCGATCAATGTGGCGAAGGCAAGCCTGTACATCCGCGATAAGTTTAAGGTTCGCTGCAATACGCGGGATCTGATCAGAGGCGCACTGCTCCACGACTACTTTCTGTATGACTGGCATAAGAGTGACGAGGCAAACCCGCATCGGCTGCATGGATTTTTCCATCCGTCGCGCTCCTTGCGGAATGCACAGCGGGAATACCATCTGACGCCGCGGCAGCGGGATATTATCATAAAGCATATGTGGCCGCTCACAGTGATTCCGCCTATGTGCAGGGAGGCATGGATTGTGACGTCGGCAGACAAGTTCTGTTCCCTGATGGAGACACTCTATATTCACCGGGGCAGGATTCACAGCAGAAGACTCGGCAGGAAGTATGCGCCAGTCGGTCTTTCCGGGCATGGAATGGCGTAGGGGAACGGCGAATGTTTGAAGCATTTTGCTGTGTGGAATGCGGAAACTGAAACTATAAAAATAGGGGAAAGGATTTTGAATACAATGAGAAAGACAAAGATTATCTGTACAATCGGACCAGTATCGCAGAGTGAGGAAATGTTAAAGGAGCTGCTTCTTGCGGGAATGAATGTTGCGCGGTTTAATTTTTCACACGGAGACCATGCAGAGCATCAGACGAAGCTTGAGCGCGCGAGAAAGGCGGCGCAGGAGCTGGGACTTCCGCTTGCAATGATGCAGGACACAAAGGGGCCGGAGATTCGGCTGCGCGATTTTGAGGGAGGGAAGGCCTATCTCGAGTCAGGCGCCACGTTCCGCCTGACGACGGAGGAGATTATGGGAACGGCGGACAGGGCATCCATAACCTACAAGAATCTGAAAGAGGATGTCGAGGTTGGCAAGAGTATTTTGATAGATGATGGACTGATAGAGCTGAACATCAAGGCAATCGAGGACACAGATATTGTGTGCGAGGTGATAAACGGAGGATATGTTTCCAACCATAAGGGAATCAATGTGCCGGGAGCGATTCTTTCCATGCCGTATATCAGCGAGGTTGACAGGGATGACATTCTTTTCGGCGTAAAGATGGGGTACGACTATCTCGCCGCATCGTTTGTCCGCTGTGCGGATGATGTGCGGGCGGTCAGACAGCTCATCAGGGACAACAACGGCAGGATGAAGATTATTTCCAAGATTGAGAATATGCAGGGAATAGACAATCTCGATGAAATACTTGAGGCTTCTGACGGTATCATGGTGGCAAGAGGGGACATGGGCGTCGAGATTCCACTCGAGGAAGTACCTGTTCTGCAGAAAAAGATGATTAAAAAGGCGCTGCAGCTCGGCAAGATTGTCATAACAGCGACCCAGATGCTCGACTCCATGGTCAAGAATCCGAGACCGACAAGGGCGGAGACCACGGACGTGGCCAATGCCATCTATGACGGAACTTCGGCGATTATGCTGAGCGGGGAGAGCGCAGCGGGGGCGTATCCGATCGAGTCTGTGCGGACCATGAGCAGAATCGCAGAGCGCACGGAGGAGGATATCTGTTACGCGGCCAGACTGCGCGAGAGAAGCCACAACTGGGTAAACAACGAGGAAGTGACGACTGCAATCTGCCACGCATGCTGCACGACGGCCATGGATCTGAACGCCAAGGCGATCATCACAGTCACGATGTCCGGTTTTACAGCGGGTATGATTTCGAAGTATCAGCCCGGCTGTATGGTGATTGGCTGCGCGGTGGACGAGATGGTGCACCGCCAGATGGCGCTGATGTTTGGCGTGGTTCCGCTGCTCATTGCGAAGGAGGACGACACAGAGAAGTTGATTCAGGCAGCGGTGAAAGCGAGCATGGATGCAGGTCTGGTGAGCCACGGAGACAAGGTTGTGGTCACGGCGGGCGTGCCCCTGGGCATTGCAGGAAACACGAACATGGTCCGCGTTGTGGAGGTTTAACAATAAAGGATTTGACAGGATTGACGATGTCCCATAGGATGGCGTCATAAAAGTGTCTCCAATCCAGACAGCGGATGAACTGAACGCGGGGTATGGGGAGAAAGCTTTTATGCAGCGCTTATCGCCAGAGAAGAATTTGGCGAAATATGGGGCACTGGAATTTATAGAGCAAGCTTGACTGCCATGTAAACTGCAACTTGAAGAATTGTCAGACAGGTGCGGATTTGGTAAGCGTGGCTGGTTCAGCTGGGGAGAGTGTAGATGGGAAGCATCTTTTGTATTGTCGGAAAAAGTTCATCGGGGAAGGATACGATTTACAAAAGGCTTCTCAGAAATCCGGCGCTTAAGTTAGAGCGGATTATTCTGTATACGACGCGCCCTATCCGCGAGGGCGAGCGGGAGGGTGTGGAGTATTATTTCACGACCGTGGAAATGCTCGAGCAGTTTCGGCGCGAACACAAAATCATTGAGTGCCGCTCTTATGACACGGTATATGGCCCCTGGCACTATTTTATGGCAAAGGACAGTCAGATTGATCTGACGCGGCACAGTTATCTGGTGATAGGGACGCTGGAGTCCTATCTCAATACCCGGAATTATTTTGGGGCTGACAGGGTTGTGCCGATTTATATTGATCTGGACGACGGGGAGCGCCTGAGCCGTGCGCTCAAGAGAGAGAGAAGGCAGGCTGAGCCTAAGTATGAGGAGATGTGCAGGCGCTATATTGCGGACAACAGGGATTTTTCACAGGAGAAGCTCGAGCGTGCCGGAATTACCACAAGCTTTGACAACCAGGACTTGAACACCTGCCTTGAAGAGATTGCGGCATATATTTTGTCATGTCAGCGCGTGGAACAGCAAAGTGCTGTGAGAGAATATGTGACAGTGAAACAGCGGATTTGATTGGAGAGACTTTCATGAGTGAACGGGGTGGTAGATAGATGGATTTTAAGGTGAATGAGGTACAGCAGACTGCGCCGGTGCAGCAGACCCAGACTGCGCAGCCGACAGATGATTCCTTTAAGTTTATGCTGGCGAGCAACATTGAGGAGGCGGGGCTTGCGGAGCGGCTGAATCTTATGATGGAAGAGATTGTGATGCAGGGCGATAAGATTGTGAAGCGCATGGATGTGCGCGACATGAAGAGATACCGCACCCTAATCAAGGAATTCATGAATGAGATTGTCAACCGGTCCCACAAATTTTCACGTGAAAATTTCCTGGACAGGCGCGGGCGTCACAGGGTATACGGTATCATCCGGCTTGTGGACGAGAAGCTCGACGAGCTTGCGCAGGAGCTGGTGAGCGACGAGTGCGACAAGATTGCGATACTTGCCAAGGTCGACGAGATACGGGGACTGCTGCTGGATATTTTTGCGTAGGGCCGCCCGTTTTACAATGTGCGGGGAATATTCTAAATGGAGGACACAGTATGGAGATAATCGGTGCAGACAGGGAGTTTAGTCAACAGGAGGCGAGGCTGCGCAAGGAGCGCTCTATTGAGCTGCTGCGGGCGCACAATGTCCCTTACATAGCGCATCTGCCTGTCATTGAGACTTCTGACACGGTGCGAATCAGGACGGCAGATGAGATTGCAAACCGCGCGGTGGCATGTCTGCTTACCGTTCAGGTGGCGTGCGACGCTGCAGGCGGACGTACAGGCCTGAAAAAGAGCCGCAAATTTTTTGGCGAGAAGCTTGCGGAATTTGGCGTGGAGGGCTTTCTCACGCGCAAGGAGCGCAGGATCTTCAACGATAAGTGCACGGCGCAGGAGTTCTGCAATATGACATGGAAATACGAGGCTTACTGGGTGCTTTTGTGGGCGCTGGGCATTGTGGAGAAGCTTGATTATCCGTCGGAAGTCTGCGACTGTGAGGCTGCGATAAATGCGGTTTCAGACTGCAGCGGCATGGACGAATTTATGGCGAAGGTGCGACTGCGCAGTATCTCGGAGATATTGGATGAGGCGGATCTGATTTTCCGGTATGACTGGGCGTGCGTGGACGCGCGCATTCACGGAGATGAGGCGCCTGCCGGGCTGAACCCGGATGTGGTCTTTGAGCGTCACTGTGGATTAAACTGGCTGATCGACACGGTCGGGGCGCAAGACTGGGACAATGTGGCGACAAATACCTGATTTTACAGCATTGCAGCATCATTTTGCGGAGGGAATATAGTAGGATGGAAACAGCAACGGAATGTGTCACGTGGGATGACGTGGTGGGGCAGGCGCAGCTGACGGATAATCTGCAAAGTGCCATCAGACACAACAAAATATCGCACGCGTATCTGATACAGGGCGAAAAGCTGTCGGGAAAGCGCATGATTGCGGATATCTTTGCGCGGGCGCTGCAGTGCACATGCAAACAGGCGCAGGAGGAGCGCCAGGCGACGCTGTTTGATATGGGGGAGGGCAGTGCGGCGGACAAAACTGACACTGGTGTCAGAATCCGTCCCTGTAACCAGTGCCGTTCCTGCAGGCAGGCAATGAACGGAAATCACCCGGACATCATCTATGTGACGCATGAGAAGCCAAATGTGATATCGGTGGACAACATCAGACAGCAGGTGAACGGGGATATCGCCATCAAGCCGTACAGCGGTGCGCATAAGATCTATATTGTAGACGAGGCGGAGAAGATGAATGTGCAGGCGCAGAATGCACTTTTGAAAACCTTGGAGGAGCCGCCGGAGTACGCGGTGATTCTGCTGCTTGCGACGAGGGCGGAGGCCATGCTTCCGACGATTCTGAGCCGGTGCGTGACGCTGAATACAAAGCCGGTCCCGGACGATCTGATCAAGCGGTTTCTGATGCGGCGGGTTGAGATACCGGATTACAG
>CAMWOK010000231.1 GCA_947175845.1 uncultured Lachnospiraceae bacterium
TCTCGTTGGCTAGGAGATGTTTTGAAGAGACAGCTGCCGCCCTTTGCAACCGCGCTGCCCGCCTGATAGGTGTACGCGCTGAAAATAACACCCGTATAGTAATTGTACTTGCTGACCATCGCAAGGTCAAAGGATATGTAGCGCTCCACACCATAGATTTTTAACAGCTCATAAACCTGCCGAAGCCGCTCCACGGCCTGATGCGAGCGCGGATTGTCCGCGGACTCCTGCGCCCTGTCGAGTATCTCATAAGAGCCGAACAGACTGTTCACCCCCAGAAGCGCCCGCATGGACTGCTCTGGTATTTTTTTGTCCAGCAGCAGTTCCTGCGCGCCGAACTCGTTTCTGTTTGATATCAGTTCGCGCAGCGCAAACTCGGTCTCCTCATCGAGCTGCGCCTGCGCGCACAATCCCTTGAAATAGTCAATCTGCCCCACGGATACCTGAAATTCTTTCAGACCGGAATTGCGCAGCGCCTCCACGAGCATGGCAATCATCTCCGCGTCCGCCTCCGGAGACGCGTCGCCGATCAGCTCCGCCCCCATCTGGGTCGTCTCCTTTAATTTGCCTTGCAGATTGTCGTTGTTGATAAAGTTATTTCCCATGTAACAAAACCGCAGCGGAATGTGCTCATCCATAAAATATTTGGCGGCACACCGCGCGATGGAAGGAGTAAAGTCAGGTCTTAGTACCAGTGTGTTTCCCTCCCTGTCAAAAAATTTGTACAGCTCCTTGGAGGGCGTCGTCCCGATCTCGCGGCTGAACACATCAAAAAATTCAAAGGTTGGCGTCTGAATATCCTGATACCCGTAGCTGTGAAGCCTGTCGCCAAACAATCTCTGGACATTCTGTTTGCAGGCGTATTCCTTTCCATAGATATCACGCACTCCCTCCGGAGTGTGTACAAGTCGTTTTCCCATATTTTTTCACGCATATCCTTTCTGGCGCTTTCGCTTTTGCGCATTAACGTGTTAATTCATTGACCGAAGTATACACTGTTTCGTCTGTCGTGTCAACCGCTCTCCTGCTCCCGATCATTCAAATCGAGCTGTATCATATCCAGATAAGGGACGATCTGACCGCCCCTATGTTTCATAAAATACCGGTCCTTCAGCTCCTCAAACCGAAAACTTTTCCTGCCGCCGCGCTCCATCCGATTCCAGAATCCATTCAGTTCGCGGATGCTCAGATAGTACATGACATCCCGCCCCGTGAAGTATATCAGAAAGAAGGCAATGCCGTTCTGCCTGTCGAAATCCCGCATAAACTGTACCTGGTGCGGATGTATTTTCTGGAGGGTAAACAGATCAACCGCACACTCCTTGGCATCAAAACAGACAGGGATTCCCTGCACGACGCCTATGTAATCTACCGTGCTCTTCTGGTCAAAGTAGGCGAGCGTGATGTGCCGGCTCTCCTGGTCAATTGTGATCGGCGTAATCGGTGTCGGAACCTTCTGGATCAATGCCAGTCCGCTCTCCCGGTATTTCTCGTTTGTCATGTTAACCATTTCTTCCAAAAGAGAACCGCGCAGTCCTCTGGAATTCCATGTGGGCATAACCTCTCTCCTCTGTGCATTTTACAGATAACAGTTTCTCTTTTTATGGGCGCAGCAGCGTCCCGAACAGCGCAGGAAACGGACTCTCGAGTGTTTTCCCGGAAATCTGCGAAAACTTTTCGTCGACTGATTCCGGAAAAATGAGCTTGTGGGCGTGAAGCATCTGGCTTTTAACGCCCATTTTCGCATATTTCCGGTTCACGCCCGCGTCCCCATACTTGGCATCCCCGATAATCGGATGCCCCAGCGAAGCCAGATGCGCGCGTATCTGGTGCGTTTTTCCCGTGAAAAGCTGCACCTCGAGCAGCGTGAGCCCGTTGTCTGTGCGGATGGATGCAAACGCGGTGTCTATGTATGCGGTATCCTGCCGCACCGAATCGGGAATGTCCGCCGCACTGTGATAGACAGTCACCTTGTTGCGCGCGGCATCCTTGTGGAGATAACCCGTCATGCGCTCATGGATGATAAGTTCCCCCGGCACCAGACAATAATAGTATTTCTCGAGTGATTTCTCCTTGATAATGCGGCTCAGATACTGGCTTCCCGCAAGGGTCTTCCCACAGACAACCATCCCCGAGGTATTCCGGTCAAGCCGGTTGCAGACCGACGGTCTGAACGTCGCAAGCGATCCGTCCGTAACACAGCGCGCCGCAAGCAGATATCCAATCAGCCACTCGTTGACGCTGATGTCCTCCGGCTTTGATTTCTGGGACAGCACGCCGGAAGGTTTGTCGGCCACCAGGATATGATCATCCTCATATAAGACAGATACACCTGACAGTTTTTGATACGCACGGACATACTGCGCGGTGTCAGCGCCGCCTGCGTCCGGTCTGCCGCATAATTTTGCAAAGGTCTCATCGGCGAAGAAAAGTCTTACCTCATCGTCCACGCACAGCTTTTCTCTGCCGTCGGCCTTCTTTTTGTTCAGAACAATATTTTTTTTCCGCAGCATCCTGTAAATCAGGCTGTCCGGGGCATCCTTCAACAGTTTTTTAAGATATTTGTCAAAGCGCTGCCCTGCCTCATTCGAGGTGATAACAGCTGTAATCATGCTTCTTCCCCGCAGAATTCTTTCGCCATAAACAGGACATGCCCACAGTCTGAATACCCATTTTTGCGGTAAAATTCCTCCAAACTATAGCCCACGAACTTTTTCATATCATAAAAATCTGCCCGTTCCATTTCCCGTATTGTCATATTGCTCCTCCACTTCGCTTCAAATATCCGTTTAAAGATTCATCAATGTGCATCCCAGTCTACAGCGAAATATCACACAACAGTGCCAGAACCTCCTCTTCCTTCTTGCCATGCTCAAGATTCTGCAGCTGGGCGAGCCGCTCCGCAAAGCGCGATTTTTCGTGAAAAATCTTGACGGTCATGTTCTTGATGCGGTTCTGTTTCATCAAATCCTGTATGTGCGTCTCGCAGGCGGATGCATCGCAGCCTGGAAACTCTGTATATCCGATCAGGTTGCTGCCGCGCACCGCAAAACAGTTGACCGGAAAATTTTTGCGGTACGAGGTCAGATACAGGCTGTAGATGACCGACACCTCTCCCTCCTGCGCGGCTATCTCCTGATGGACTTCCTCGCTGAACCTGGGAATCTTACAGTACATGATAACTGACACCAGGCTTTTGCTCGAGGGCAGCATCCCTAAGACTGCCACAATTGTCAGCAGATTTTCCTTCTTTCCAGTGGAAAGATACCCCAGCAAAAATACCGCAAGCGATATCAGAAAATATGCTGCTGTGCGGATAATCACCCGTTTCCGTTCATAGGGAGGATACCCAAACTCCCCTTTATGCCGCTTTTGTGTTCTCATCTGTGTCTCCTGCTCTGTGTTAATCAATACGTTTTGTTCTCCTTTAAGTGTCTATTTCAGACACCGCATCACTTCCATAAGCGCCCTGTGCGGAACGATCTTTGCCGCAATCTCAAAGCCCTTGATCAGGGCGCTGTACACGGACTTTTCCCGCCTGTGGTAAGAGTCCGCTATCGCCCGCTCCACCACCTGATCCGCGCGGACGAGGGTGAGCTTTTTCACTGCCAGAGTGCTTCCTGTTTTCTCTGCAATGTCAAAGAACGGCGTGTCCACAGGCCCCGGGCAGACCGCTGTCACATAGATTTTTTTCGCCCGAAGCTCCTGGTTCAGTGCCCTGGAAAAACTGTACACATAGGACTTTGTCGCCGCGTAGACGGCAAAGTTTGGCTGAGGCAGAAACGCCGCGCTCGAGGCGAGCTGGATGATTCGGCTGTTTTTGCGCATATATGGAATGCACAGATAAGTCATCTCGGTCAGCGCCCTGCAGTTTACATCTATCATGCCAAGCTCCGCGCGGATATTCGACGCGGAAAAATCCCCCAGAATGCCGTATCCCGCGCAGTTGACCAGCATGCGGATGACGGGTTTCTCGTCGGCGAGCAGCTTTTTGAACCGCTCCATCTGCTGTGCGTCCGTGACATCCATGTCCAGAACGCGCGTCGTGTGCTCCAGATACTGCGCGACCTCGAGCATTTCCTTCTTGCGGCGCGCAATCATCCAGATTTCATCAATCTTCCCAAAAACATTGTCCAGCTGCAGTGCAAACTCCACGCCCAGGCCGGAGGATGCACCCGTGATGATAATAATATTCATATCTCTTCCCTTTCCAAATCCTTGTCCGCAGAGTGCAAGAACTGGCGTTTTGCATCTCCTTCAATATTTATGTGTCTATTTCTTTGTTTTATGCACATTTCGAATCGTCTTCTTCTTCCGTGGCTTTTGCGCTGGCTTCTGCCATGGCTGTTTGTCTGCCTTCCCCTGCGGTCTGTTCCTGACCGCGCTGCCAGACTGGCCCTTGCCGTTATCCTGTGTGCGTTCTCTGTCCGTTTTCCGCGGCTTAATCAGGCACTGCTTCCCAAAGCCGATCAGATCCTCGCGTCCGGCGCGCACGAGCGCTTCTTGCACAAGGTCATAGTTTTTCGGATTGCGGTACTGTATCAGCGCGCGCTGCATTGCCTTTTCGTGCGGATTTTTGCAGACGTATACCGGCTGCATGGTCCTTGGATCGACTCCCGTATAGTACATCACGGTCGACATGGTGGAGGGCGTCGGATAAAAATCCTGTACCTGCTCGGGCATATAGCCGATATCCCGCAGGTACTCTGCAAGCGCCACCGCCTCTTTCAGCGTGGACCCGGGATGCGAGGACATCAGATAAGGAACCAGAAACTGATTTTTGCCAAGCTTCTGATTCAGTCTGCGGTACTTTTCCGTGAACGCCTCATACACGGCGTGTTCCGGTTTGCCCATCTTCGACAATACCGCGTTGCAGATGTGTTCCGGCGCCACCTTGAGCTGCCCGCTGATATGGTGCTCGACAAGCTCCCGGAAAAAAGTGTCATCCTTGTCCAGCATCAGATAGTCAAACCGTATCCCCGAGCGCACAAACACCTTCCTGACACCTAAGAGCGCTCTGAGTTTGCGCAGCAGCGACAGGTAATCTGCGTGGTCCACCTCGAGATTCGGG
>CAMWOK010000232.1 GCA_947175845.1 uncultured Lachnospiraceae bacterium
TGGAAGAAAAAAGCAATGAGATAACGGCGATCCCCAAAGTACTGGAAAGCATAGAAATAAAAGGGCAGGTAGTAACCATCGATGCGATGGGGACGCAGACGGCAATCGTAGAGACAATACGAAAGAGACGTGCAGACTATGTGCTGGCGGTAAAGGGGAACCAGGGGAATCTGGAAACAGATATACGCCAGTATTTTGAAGACCATCAGATACGTGAAGAAATAAAGAAAGGGACAGGTTATAAGAAAACAACAGAGAAGGCGCATGGTCAGATAGAGATAAGGGAGTATTATCAAACAGAAGACACGGCATGGATGTATCAGAAAAAACAATGGAAAGGCCTGAAAAGTATAGGGATGGAGAAAAAGACCATCCGAAAGGGAGAAACAGAGAAAGAGGAATATCGGTATTATATCAGCAGCCTTTGTGAAGATATCGAACTGTTCAGCCGGGCAGTAAGGGGACATTGGGCAGTGGAAAGTATGCACTGGCACCTAGATGTGACATTTAAGGAGGATGCAAATACCACACTGGATAAGATAGCAGCGCAGAACCAGAATATCATACGAAAATGGTGTCTGAGCATGTTGAAACTGATAGAGATAAGGGGGACGAAGATGTCATTAAGAAGGAAGCGTTTCAATATAAGCCTTGCACCGGCACAGTTTATTGAAGAACTGATGAAAATTTAAAAAACCCCAATTTAGGATGCGGGATGGATTGGATATTCATGCGTTTGTCGTGTCAACAGGTTCTTCGGAGTTGATGTAGTAATGACTGTGTGCTATAATCTAAAGAAACAGATCTGGATATAAAAACTATGACGGAGGATAAATATGGCCCAGCCAATGATGCACTTGCTAATCGCAGATAAAGTATATAAAAAATGCAGTTTATTTGATTCCTACGATGATTTTTTGTCAGGAAGCATTGCTCCGGACGCAGTCCATGAAAAAAAGAACTATGCAAGAGAACACAAAGATATCTCTCACTATAGGTTTAACAGTAAAAGTTCTATCAGCTACTTTGATCCATTTTTTGAGCAGTACCATACATCTGAGAATAAGGATTTTGTGGCTGGCTACCTGATTCATTTGCTGTCTGATTTAATATGGTATCATTCTGTCAGAGTTCCATTCAAAGAAGCTTTTGTCAAAGCGCCAGCGCATGATATGTCAATGAATGAGGCTTATTATGCGGACTGTGAACAGATAGAGCAACTGATGTTTTGGGAAAAGGATGCCTCCCGTATCATAAAAGCTGTCAGCAACGGCAAAGCATATTCAATAGAAGGCCTGATCGATTCAGAAGATGTTGCCGCCTGGAAGGAAAAATTACTTTGCGCCTATGATAACAAGCAGAAACTTTCGTACCATACCACATATATTACAGAGCAGCAAGTACGTGATTACATAGAAGACTGTGCGCAAAAATGCTCTGCGTATTTGGAATATCTGCCATATTTTAAAACGCACAGCAAGGAACTGTTCAAAAATACCGATTAATATCGCCTGTCCTTTTCTCCGATATCAAATTGCTAAAGCAATTACTCAAAAATCAGTTACATAGCACGCTATTTAAACGTTATTTCTTAACAGTTCCTAACTTCTGAAAAAGAATATTGTTCATCTGCATTGCAGACTCAAGGACTACAGATTGTCAAACACCACGGTCTCCTTCTCAAGGCCATGAACAACCTCCTGATTCACGCCCATGCGCTGTGTGATGTCCTCCATATCATCGGCGAGCCGCCTGGTGTTGCCCGCGACGCCGGAGATGCCGTTGGCGCCCTCATTTATGGCTTTCGTGATCGTATTGATGGCGTCCGCGATTTCCGACATTGCATTTTTCAGGCGGTCTGTCCGCTCGTGAAACTCCGCCATCGACTGGCGGATGTAGGCGGCATCCTCTTTGTACTGGCTGCCCGACTGCACAAATGCCTGAAATTCCGTGAGTACGGACCCGCTCATGTACTGGACAAGCTGCTGCGCGTGATCGGAGAGATTGTACACGGCAGAAGTGACCACGCTGTTGACCTCCTGGATCTTGTTTGCGACTTCCTGGCTGGAATCTGCCAGTTCCCGCACCTCATCGGCAACTACGGCAAATCCCCTGCCTGCAGTTCCCGCCCTGGCTGCCTCTACGGCAGCATTGAGCGCAATCAACTGCGTCTGCTGTGCGATAGACAATATCTCCCCTGTCAGGGTCGTAATCTGATCCACACTCTTGCTCTTCTCAATCGCATCGCTCATAGTAACCAGCATCTCATCCGTTTTGGCACTGGTACTTTGCGCACTGTTCTGTGCGGACTGCTGCATTGCGTCCGCACGCGCGTTCATCTGGGTGCTGTACTCTGTGAGCGCACGGCATTCTGCCGCAATGTCGCGGACATCCGAACTCACATGCTCGGCATTGCCATTGATGGCGGACACATTGCTTGCCACTTCCTGGATCGCAGCCGACAGCTGTTCTGCAAGGGTGGAGAGATCACCCGCACTTCCTTTGGAGTCGCGCGTTCTCTTTAACACTTCCCCGGTCATATGGTTGATGCGCCCGGAACTTTCCTTGATGGTTTTCAAAATGCTCTTGACTGGGATCACAACGTAATTGGTAATCAGCTTTAAATCCGCAAACACCAGAAGCAGACAGACAGCCGCTGCCCCGACGCCCGCGACCAGCGATATAAAATACACGGAGGACAGCTGCTCTCTCGCATTCAGCGTCTGCTCACTGATAGAAGCGCTCAGCGCGTCGATATCTGAATCCATGGCGTCCGCGTACAGCGCCACGTCCCCGTTTGCGAGGGTGTATGCATCCTGTGTTTTGTGGCTGGCACTGGCACACACCAGAAATACCAGCGCGTGTTTAAAAGAGTCGTAGTCAGACAAGAGTGCCTCGTACTGCGCCCGATCCTCCGGTATGACATACTGCTCAAACGCGGCAAGCATACTGTCCAGAAGGGCTTCTTCTTCTTTTATCTGCTGCACAAGCGTCGTCATCGTTTCATAGTCCGTGGCGACAATGTGGCTCAGCGCCATCTTGTGGATATTCATGGCAGACTGACAGATTTCAGACAGCCTGCTCTTGCCGTCCATATAATTGTCCGCAATGCTGGCCGCGCTTGTGTTCACATTCTGAATGTTGATAATGGAGAGAATATTCGACAGCACTGCCACAATTCCCAAAAGTGCAATCGGTATAATTAGACGTTGTTTTAAACTGATATTTTTCATCACAACTGGCACTCCTTTTTATATAAGTACTATGGAGACGTAATCCCATCAACCATTGCGTCGAGCAGTTCCTGCAGACTTTTTCCCGACGGATTTCCATCCAAAAGCTCCGCGGTAAAAGCGATGACAGGGTCCCAGTAATTTCCTCCAATCCGCTGGATGCAGGAAAATTCTGACTGTTCCAGCAACGCGGTGATCGCCGGGGCACTCTGCACCTCCTTGGAAGACGCCGCAGTGATGTTAGCCGGCCCCTGGCCGCGCAGCAGAAAACGAAGCTTCTGGTTCTCCTCGTTCGCAATCCACTCCGCCAGTTTTGATGCCCAGAGTTTCTGTTCTGAGTAGGCGTTTACACCGATCAGTTTGTAGCCGGAGAAGGACGCCATCTGAATCTGTTGTCCCGCACATTCATAGGACGGAAGCTTTGACGCGCCGAATCCACTGCCCCAGGCTTCCTCCACGGCGACTGCATTCCACACGCCATTGACACCGGCGATAATCGTGCCATTTTTGACACCTTCGAGAAATCCTGCGTCATCTGTGCTGACAAATCCCGGATGTTGTGCGATATCCAGCATTGCCTGCGCCACATCTGTCCCTTTGACAGCCCCGTCAGTGCTGTTCCACGTACAGTAATTGGTGATCCCGTCACTGTTCAAGCCGACCGTCAGCCCCGTATTTCCAAACAGGGAGTACACATACCATCCCGAGGACCACTCCATCGAAACTTTTTTGCCCTGTTCCGCGGCGATCTCCAGCATTCTGTCGAGGGATGTGATATCTTCCTCTGTAAAATACTGTTTGTTGTAATATAGAAAATATCCGTTGTCCGCAGTCAGAGGCTGTGCATATATGGTGTCGTTCACAGATGCCGCAAGGACCGCCTCCGGCAGGTTTGAATTTCTGATCGCATCCGTGTTGTCCACGGGGTCCAGCGCCCCTGCGGCCACCAGCGTATTCAACTGGTCATCTGCGAATGCAAAGACATCCGCTCCGTTCTCCAAATCAGCCATCAGCGCATTGGTGCAGCTGCTCTCGCTCTGCGGCTGGTATGTAATCTGGAACGCCGCCTGTCCGCGGTAATTCTCCTGAAACCCGTCTATAATCTGGCGAAGCAGTTCCTCGTCCTCCTCGGCGCCCCAGACAGTCAAATTGACCGTATCAGAACCCGGCACCTGCACTTCCTCCACCGGAACTGGAGTCTCCTGCTGACAACCGGACAGTAATACGGCCAACACTACGGCCGGGAACCCTGTATTGATTTTTCTTTTCATATCGTTCTCCATCATCAACCGTTTTCAGTACTCTTTATGTATGGCTTCCACCCCATACTTTTCCCGGAATGCCGCGAGGTCTGCGTCATTCCTGATAAACGCAGCCTCCTCAAACTTCCCGGTGTGGATGTTCTTAAAGCCCGCAACCTGCTCCCCGTTGCATATGCTGCATTTCAGAACAGGTATCTGATTTTCCCTGTCATACGCTATGGCGCAGGATGCAGCTGTCTTTGCCTTTCTCTTAAACATATCCATTCTCCACCTAAAGTTGTCACAGCGACAGTATTTTCTTCAGAATATTGTACATATCTGCACGGGTTTCTGCATTGTTGACGTAATCCCGCGTAATCGCCGGCGCGTTTTTGGTGGGCGAGGTGGCCGTGGATATACACCGCAGCTGGCCCCATGGCAGCAGGGATGTATCCTTGTAATAAACCTCCCAGATATCTTTCTTGTTCCACGTGTATTTGCCGAGAAGTTTATTTTCGTCTTTGGAGTAATAAAAGTTTACCGGATATTCAGCGTAATATATCATTACCGGACGCTTGTCATAGTAAGTGTAG
>CAMWOK010000233.1 GCA_947175845.1 uncultured Lachnospiraceae bacterium
GATGCCCACCAGTTCTACAGAATTAGGTAACTCTAATTGCAGGTCTTCCAGTGTTCGTATATAGTAAGTATTCTCACATCCACTTTTACATAGTTCATAAAGCTTACGCGTGTTTGAACTGTGAGTACCACCTATCACAATCATGACGTCAGCCCTGGCTGCCAATTCAAGCGCTTCCCTCTGGCGTTCCTCTGTTGCGTTGCATATCGTATCCGCAACAATTATATCATAACCTTTTTTTTGAAAAATTTCAACTAAATCTTGAAATTTCTTGTAGTTAAATGTCGTTTGCGACACAATAAACAGTTTTTCGTTATTTTTCGTTGAAAAATCCTCCGCCTGTTCCTTTGTCTCGATCACCGACACGGGTCCGGATGCCCATCCCTTGATACCAATCACCTCTGGGTGCTGCTCGCTTCCGATGATAATGATATGCCGCCCTTTTGCGGATTTACCGTTGATCAGACGATGAATCCGTTTGACAAACGGACAGGTTGCGTCAATGCACTCAAACCCCTTTTCGTGAATAAGCTCATACGTTTTGCGCGGAACGCCATGTGCGCGTATGATGATCGTGCCTTCCTCGGGCCTGAGCGTTTCACACTCCATGCAGCGAAGTTCCTCTTCGTCCTCGATCACTTTTACGCCGCGTTCCTCCAAAGCCTTCACCACTTCTTCGTTGTGGACGATCGGGCCGTATGTATGAATTGTCTTTCCTGTCTCCAACTGCTCATACACTGCATCGACTGCCCGTTTCACACCAAAGCAAAATCCTGCGGATTTGGCAACTACCACCTCCATCACTCGACTCCTTTGTCGCATAAATCTATGATGACATCTGCCACCTGCTCGATCGTCAGATGCGACGAATCCACAAGCACTGCATCATCTGCCCTCCTTAGCGGGGAGAGTTCCCGGTGCATATCCTGATAGTCGCGTTCTATAATATCTTTCTCTATCACGTCAAGGTCACATTCCTGCCCCTTTGCTTTGAGTTCCTCATAACGGCGCTCTGCCCTCACGCGGCTGTCAGCGGTCAGATAAACCTTTACATTGGCATCCGGCAGCACGCACGTGCCGATATCTCTGCCGTCCATAACAACATTTTCCTTCTTCGCAAGTGCCTGCTGTAATTCCACCAGCTTCTTGCGCACTTCCTTATTACCGCTGCTTGCAGACGCCATCTTGCCGACTTCCTCCGCGCGTATCAGTCCGTTTACATTTCTGCCGTTCAGCCACACGATTTGCTCATTATTCTCATAAGTGATCGTCACCTCTGCCTCTGCGGCTGCCGCACTGATTTTCTCCTGTGCACTGGCGCTGATTCCCTGTTCAATAAAATACAATGCCATCGCGCGGTACATCGCTCCGGTGTCCACATAAATAAATTTCTTTTTCCGCGCGATCAATTTCGCGATTGTGCTTTTTCCAGCGCCCGCAGGTCCGTCAATTGCGATACTGTAACTCATTTTTATTCTATCTCCTCTATTTTATCCTAGTTTTAACAAAATATGTTTTTTCATTCATTGCAGGCTGCCGCACTTCTTCCCGCCAGATATCCTGTCGACCATGCAATCTGAAGGTTAAATCCGCCCGTAAGTGCGTCGAGATCGAGAACCTCCCCCGCAAAGTAGAGCCCGCTCACAAGTTTTGACTCCATCGTCGACGGCGATACTTCGCCCGTCGATACCCCGCCTTTTGTGATGACTGCCTCATTGTAGTCCCGCACGCCTGTGATCGTAAGCCTGATATGCTTGATCGTGTGCACAAAACGCTCCCGCTCCTCCTTTGTGATCTCATTGACCCTCCTGTCCGGATCAATTCCGGCAAGCAGCGGCATCACCGGAACCAGTTTGGCAGGAAACAGACTGCCTATCACATTTTTTAACTGTTTGTTCTTATTGCTGTCAAACTCTCTGAGAATGCGCTTGTCCAGCTGTTCACAGGTGAGGGCTGGTTTTAAGTCGACCAAAAGCACTGCCTCCCCAGTCGCGCTCCCTTCCCTGCACGCCCTGTGGACATAGTGGCTGCTGGCACTCAGCATCAGCGGACCGCTGACTCCGTAGTGCGTGAACAGCATCTCGCCAAAATCAGAATATATCTGCTTTCCGTCAGCCTCCAGACACACCTGCACATTTTTCAGGGAGAGTCCCTGCAGTGCATGGCACCAGTCCTCCTTTATAGAAAACGGCACGAGCGCCGGCAGTGTCGGAACGATGCTGTGTCCGCAGGTTTTTGCAAACTGATATCCGTCACCTGTTGAGCCCGTGAGAATGTACGAGCATCCGCCCGTGGCGACAATCAGCCTGTCAGCCCTCAGCTCAGACCGCTTTCCCGTCCGCCGATCACGGATTTCAATCCCTGTTATCTTAGAACTGCGCTGTTGTTTCTGCCTGCCTCGCCGCTTTTTCTTTGCAGGCTCACTGTCCGCAGCCTCCACAGAATGCGCTTCCGATTTCTCCGCGAGCGGAACCGTTTTGACCTTCTTTACCTCTGTGTTCAGAAGCACCTGCACGCCAAGCCTTCTCAGCTCCTGTTCCAGCGCTTTAATAATGTCCGAGCTGTGGTCAGACTGCGGAAAAACACGCTGCCCTCTCTCGACCTTTAACGGACAGCCTGCCTGCTCAAAAAACTCCATCACAGCATGATTGTCAAAACCGTACACCGCACTGTACAAAAACTTGGAATGCTCCATCACATTCTGAAAAAAATCTTCTGTGTCACAGGCGTTTGTCACATTGCATCTGCCTTTGCCTGTGATAAACAGCTTCCGCCCTAGCTTGTCATTTTTTTCCACCACGAGAACATGGTTCTCACCATGGTGTTCACCACGGTTCTCGCCGCCGCTCTCCGCGCTGGCCGCCGCTATCGCAGCCATCATCCCCGCTGCGCCGCCGCCTATAATTACAATGTCTGCCATATATACCCTCTGTAATGCCCCTATCGCTTTCTGCGGCGCCCCATGCGCGCCTGCAATGGTGTATTCAGCATATCCTCATCAATAAAATTTATCTCGTCCTTCAGGTAAACCTGATAATTGTCCCACGCGTGTTCAAGAGACTCCAGATTCCGCCGCACCTCATCGGGTCTGCGCAGACACAGCGCGACCACCAGCGCATTGATCAGGCTCAGCGGTGCGACAAGGGAATCCACGATCGACACCATGTCACTTCTCGCCAGCAGATTGCAGGAGGAATAGAGACACATCGGCGAATGGATGGAGTCCGTGACCGCGATCACCGTCGCGTTTTTATCATTTGCCATCTCCATGGCCTTGAGTGTCCTCATGGAATACCTCGGAAAACTGATGCCGATCACGACATCTTTCCCGCTGATCCGAAGCATCTGCTCAAAGGTTTCCGAGATGCTGGTCGAGTCAAGCAGATACACGTCCCCCCGGATCATATTCAGATAAAAATGCAGAAACTGCGCCAATGGCTTACAGCTTCTCAGGCCGATGATATACACATGCTTCGCGCCCAAGATAATATCCACCGCAGCCTCAAATGCCTGTGCATCCATGTGCTCCATCGTGTCCTCGATCTTCTCGATATCAGCGCTCAGCACAGAGGTCAGAATCTCCGCCTGGGAACTCGCCCCGTACTTCGCCCCGATCGACTGAACTGTGTTCAGCTTTTTTTTGACCCACTCAGCCAACGCCTCCTGAAACTCCGGATACCCTTCATACTCCAACGCATACGCGAACCGCACGACAGTGGCCTCGCTGATTCCCACTGCCTTCCCAAGCTTCGCAGCAGTCATAAAAGCCGCCTGCTCATAGTGATCAATCACAAAGGTGGCCAGCTTCTTGTGGCTTTTGCTCATTTTGTTATACTTCTCGTTTATCCTTGATATGGTATCGCGTTTTACGTCCATCAGAAATCCTCATCCTCAGCAAATTTGTCATGAACAGCTTTTGTAAATATCCTGCAGCAAATCGATCGTTTCTTCCTCTGTGAGGTCATAATCTCCGGTGAGTACCATGCAGGCACATCCATGAATAAAAATCCACATTTTCATGAACAGGCCGCTTGGATTCTGACAGCCTGACGCAGCAGCCTTGTTGATCTCCCTGCTGACTGCTCCCGATTTTCCATTTAATAACTCAAAAAGTCCCCGCTCCCCCCGATGTTCTGACTGAAACAACAGCTGAAACAGTTTTCTCTCTTCCTTTGCGTAATTTATGTAGGCAAGCCCAAGGTGCACAAACGGCGTGACCACCTCCGACTTGTAATTTCCATAGTAATCCCCGAAGGCCTCGATCGCCCTCTGATATATCTCCGAATAGAGCTCGCTCATATTGGCGTAAACTCTGAATATTGGCTGTGTAGAACATCCGATCTGTGCTGCCAGTTTCCTGGCCGTGACATTGTCTATGCCCTCCGCTCTCGCCAGTGCAAATGCTGTCTGGGCTATTTTGTCCTTTGTTATCAATTCTTTCCTTGCCATTTCACCATCCATGCCTTTCTCACAAGTACAAGGAACTGTTCCCCGCTCACAGATTTCGCTTCACATTCATAGGAAAGTACCGGTATCGAGTCAGATCAAATCTGACCCGATACCGGTATACAGTTCATAGTGTACAAGTACAACGAATATTCTGCATCAACGTGCCAGAACCTTATTCTTTGTCCTATCGGCACGATTTATACAGGATATGCACCGTTCTTGGTATCAGCCTGGGCCATATCAACCTTTTCCTGCTGCGCCTGACGGTACTTAAAGAAATCTGTAGCAACCTGAGGGAATAACGCATAGGACAGCACATCCTCATCCTGCTGCTTCCACTCCTTCATCTCCTCCTCGATCTTCTTCAACTCGTTCGGGAGTCTGTCGGCCGGACGGCAGGTAATGATGTTATCCTTCTCCTCCGCTGAGAGCACCTTATCCTGAACTTCCTTATTGAACGGCTTGACAGTCTGGCCATACTCGCCGCGCAGCACTGCCTTTGTCTCCTTGGTAGCCATCTTGTAGCGCTCGCCCATCAGCACGTTAAATACAGCCTGTGTACCAACGATCTGTGAGGACGGTGTAACGAGAGGCGGCTCGCCGAGATCCTTGCGGAC
>CAMWOK010000234.1 GCA_947175845.1 uncultured Lachnospiraceae bacterium
TGCAGCTGAACAATCAGGCAAGTCAAGGTGCCAGTTACTTAATATTCGTTGTACTGGTAACAATTGATAGTTATCGGGCAGATGCACTGTGGCTGAAACACAACCCGCAGTAATAGTCCGCCGTACCCCTGCGTCGCGATGATGCTGTCGGGATTTTCCGATCACGGGAAATCCCTTTTTCGTGCACATGCACTCCAATTCTGCGGATAAACGCGCCCGACGATTTGGAAATTGAAGAAGGAGGATGAACCAACATATGCTGCTGATACAAAATATTTGCCTGCAGTGGGGCAAGGAGGCGCGCGGTGCCAAAGGCGAGAATGTGCGCCGCCGGTTTCCCCAGGCATATCCGATTGAGCCGCAAAGGGTGCAAGAACCTGTGCTTGTCCAGAACTGCAGATTTTATCAAAGCCATCAGGGCATACGCGCCGCCATCCAAAAGGAGCAGTATCTGCGAGGAAGATGCCAGTACCAGACTTTTGTCTCTGTACAGTCCGTCAACCTGACAAACCTTCTGATCAGCCCCGGAGACAACGCACTGGAAATCACCTTTTTCTACGACGAACGCCGCAGCGGCGCGCCTGTGCGCAGAGGACACAACAAGGACTACCAGAATCCGGACTCCCCATTTTATGCAAGGGACGTCTGCAATGAGACTGCCTTTGCGCTGTCCCCCGGACAGTACGGCAGGATTGTGTGGAACGAGCGCCGCCTCGACTCCGATGGCATATGGTATTATCAGCTGCACATTTACAATCTGTACAACCGCGCGGAAGAAACCACAACTGGCGCCCTTTTCACGAAAAGAGAGCCGGATTATCTGTATTCCCAGCTGGCTGTGCTGTATTAAAACACAAGGAGGATCTGCCATTATCAAGAAAGACGCAGTTGCGTTGACACGAAGACGCCTGAAAGAACTGCTCAAACCATACGGGTTTGTGCAAAAGTCCGGCGGATGCAGGAATTTCAAGGCTGTCACCGACCAGATTTCGGCAGACTAGAACAATTATATCTCTTAAGGAGCACCATTCATGGCAAAACAAAAAGACGACAAAACCAAAAACAAGACAAACGCAATGCGCATTCTCGACGCCAGAAAGATACCATACACGACCTTCACCTACAGGTGCGACGCGTTTGTAGACGCAGTCCAGATAGCGGACATGCTCGGCCTGCCGCATGAGGAAGTCTACAAAACGCTGGTCACGCAGGGCAGCAGCAGAAACTATTACGTGTTCGTCATCCCCATCGCGGAGGAGCTAGACATGAAAAAGGCGGCAAAATCCGTCGGGGAAAAGTCCGTGTCCATGCTCCACGTCAAGGACATCAACGAAGTCACAGGCTACATCCGCGGCGGCTGCACCGCAATTGGCATGAAAAAACAGTACGTCACCCGCATTGACCAGAGCGCGCAGCAGCTAAGGACCCTCATTGTGAGCGGCGGAAAACTCGGCATACAGCTTAGGCTCACCCCGCAGGATCTGGCGGCCGCCTCCGGCGCCGAGTTTGCGGACATTGTAGTTCGCAGTACATTATGAAGGAAGGAAAGGAACCCCAAGATGAGAACAATCCACGTATCACAAATCACACAGAACATCAAAGAAATGTGCATTGAGGCCAACCACTGCCTTGCGCCCGACATGGACTGTGCGCTGAAAGAGGCCGCATCCGCCGAGAAAAGCCCGCTCGGCAGACAGATCTTAAACCAGCTGCAGGACAATCTTCAGATCGCGCAGGAGGACAGGATACCTATCTGCCAGGACACCGGAATGGCGGTCATCTTCTTGGAGATCGGACAGGATGTGCACTTTGAGGGCGGAAGCCTCGAGGATGCCGTCAACGAGGGCGTGCGCCAGGGCTATGTGGACGGTTATCTGCGCAAATCCGTCGTGAAAGACCCGATCATCCGCGAGAACACGAAAGACAACACCCCCGCAGTCATCCACTATGAACTCAAACCAGGCGACAGCGTAACCATCACCGTCGCCCCCAAAGGCTTTGGCAGCGAGAATATGAGCCGCGTGTTCATGCTCAAGCCCGCCGACGGCATCGAGGGTGTCAAAAACGCTGTCCTCACCGCCGTGAAAGATGCAGGCCCTAACGCCTGCCCGCCCATGGTCGTCGGCGTCGGCGTCGGCGGCACGTTTGAAAAGTGTGCGCTCCTGGCAAAAAAAGCCCTGACCAGACAAGTCAACAAGCGCTCCGACATCCCCTATGTAAAAGAGATGGAAGAGGAGCTGTTAGACAGAATCAACCGCACCGGAATCGGCCCCGGCGGCCTCGGCGGCACCACAACCGCGCTCGCCGTCAACATTGACACCTACCCGACCCACATTGCAGGACTCCCCGTCGCCGTCAACATATGCTGCCATGTCAACCGTCACGCCGCGCGCACAATCTGACACGAATCCGACAGCCATATGCAGTGTACAATGCGGCGGCGGCACACACAACAGACAGGAAAACAATACAAAAAGGAGCACCAGAACATGGAAAGACACATTAAAGCCCCCCTCACAGACGAGGATGCAAAAACCCTGAAAGCGGGAGATTATGTCTACATCACAGGCACCATCTACACTGCGCGCGACGCGGCGCACCTGCGTATGGACGAAGCGCTCGACCAGAACCAGCCGCTTCCCATCGCGCTCGCGCACAATATTATCTACTACATGGGGCCGTCCCCCGCAAGGGAAGGCAGACCGATCGGCTCCGCAGGCCCCACGACCGCAAGCCGCATGGACAAGTATGCCCCGCGGCTGCTCGATCTTGGCCTGAAAGGCATGATTGGAAAAGGAAAGCGCAGCGACGCCGTGCGGGAAGCCATCGTGCGCAACAACGCGGTCTACTTCGCCGCAGTCGGCGGCGCGGGCGCCCTTCTGTCCAAATCCATCACAGCGTCGGAAGTCGTCGCCTACGACGACCTGGGCACAGAGGCCATCCGCAGACTCACAGTCGAAAATTTTCCCGTCATCGTCGTCGTGGACGCCGACGGAAACAATCTCTACGAAACCGCAGTCAAAGCGTACAGAGAAGAAACGGAGGTAAAGAACTATGACCCCAGAAAACCAGACCAGAGAGATGCAGAACATTGAACAGGCACTTGGCCTGCTTGACCTGACAGAAAAAAATCAAAAACTTGCACGGCAGTACATGGATATGTCCGTGCCGGAGGATACAGGCTTGTTGAAGGAAGTTGAGCATCAGAACTTTGAAAAGATCTCACACGAAACGGAGTGCGACTTCCGGGATTTTCTAAAGCTCTACAGGAAAACAAGGACAGAGCTGGCGGGCCGTTTTATCCGGCTTGTGGTGGAGATTGGCGGAGAGAGCGCCCGAAAAGTTGTCACATTCTATACAAGCTCTGACGAGTTTGAGTACCTGGGGAAATTTCTCACCCCGATCCAGCGGGGCGTCATTCGCGCCAGTGCCGCCGTCCGCAACAACACCAACCTCAACAACCGGTTTATACAGCCCCTGATCAGGATGGGAATCCAGGATCCGGAAGTGTTTTCACAGATGCGGGAACTGTGCTACAACGAGGAACGCGCCAACACGCAGATGCTTCTTGCGGCATTGTACCTGCACTGCGTAAAACCCTGCGAGGAGACAAAGGGCGCGCTCTGTATTCCCGCAGAGCAGGACAGCAGGACTGAGGGAACACCCGGGCGCATCCGGGAGATGACGGCGTACCTCGAGCACTGCCTGATAAAAAATATTGACAAACTGTTCGCGGACGGCAGCGAGCCAGAAGCAGCGGAGCTGGAAATCCTGCAAAATTTTGTCCAAAACGCAGCGCTCACAGAACCTATCCCGGATGAGGTGCGCACAATCCTGTCAGGACGGCGCACATACAGTTATCAGATGGCATTTCAGCCGCTGCTCGCATTCCTCGCCGTCGAGCACTCCGACCGTTTTGTGTCCATGCTCCGCCTCGCGGACGCGCTGGATTTCATGGCAGTGAACAGCAGCCCCCTAGACACCTGCCTCGAGGCAGGGCAGGACTGGTTTGACCGGCACATACTGGCACTCGAACAGTATTTAATCATGCCCGGCGACATGTTTATCCGCTGGGCGCTGTCACACAGACAGACAAAAATTCTTGAGCACATGGCAGCAAAATCCCCGGATGATGTATGCGCGGTGTTTGAGGATGTCGCGGCAGGGGAAAAGGCATACCTGATTGACTGTGTAAAGGCCGGCAGTCCCAAACTGTATGAGGAACGCAAAAAAATGTTTGCCGGGCAATTCTGCCAGGCAGTGGTCGGGCAGGTGTCCGGGATTTACAGCGTTTCGAAGGACGAGGCAAGGCGCTACCTGCTGGGGCTTGCGGAGATTTCGGACATTCTCTGCTGTGCGCAGGACTGGCGGGACATGCATACCGGCGTGCACTGGACCACCATCTGCGAGAATATCCATCAATGTAAGCTGTGCGGGGAGATGCAGGTTTACAAAAGGGCATTGATTCTGGAATGGCTGCGGCTCAACACAACATACATTTCGAATTATTGGGTGGGCGCCGAACTGGATCCGACTAAGTACGCCTCAAAATATAAAGATATTGATGTGCGCCAGATGAACAGCATACTAAACCTGTTAGAAGAAGAAAAAATGCCGCCCCGCTACCAGATTGAATTTCTCAGCATCGCTTACGACGGCAGATACTATGCTCCGTATTATGAAGAGAATGCATATCAGAACTGCCTTGAGGCGCTCATATCCCGTCACAGAGACTGGCACGACGAATGGAAAGAAGCCTCACAGAGTCATTTTCAGCCCGCGCGCATACTGGCGATCCGGGTGATGAGCGCTCAGTGGCAGGAGTACAAGTGCGAACTGCTCGCCTGTGCCGCCGAGAGCAGCAATGACGGAAGGGAACTGATTCACGCCGTCTATACCGCGCACCCGGACTGCGAAAAGGACATGCTTGCGATGCTCAAATCCCCGCGCAGCCTAGAGCGCATGATGGCAGTGGAGGTGCTGGCGGCATGGGGAGTGGAAAAGTATCAGTCCCCGCTTACAGAAGCGCTGCACACAGAGAAAACAAAAAAACTG
>CAMWOK010000235.1 GCA_947175845.1 uncultured Lachnospiraceae bacterium
ATACGCGATGCTCATGAGTCTCGTGGTCTCGGATCTGTGTATACGAGACAGTCAAGAACCTCACCGATAATCTGTGTAACTTTACCAATTCTCTTATCTGCCATCTCTTTGTTTCCTCTCTATCTTAAATTTATTCATTGCGCAATGCCACACATCACGAAATCGCCTGTGCACCCGCGATAATCTCTGTCAGCTCCTGCGTGATCGCGCTCTGGCGCGCCCTGTTGTAGAGCAGCGACAGGCTTGAAATGATCTCGTCCGCATTGTTGGTCGCATTGTCCATCGCCTGCATCCGGGCAGCGTTCTCGCTCGCAACCGCCTCGATCATTGCCCCGTATATCAGGCTCGTGATATACTTGGGAATGATCAGCTCTATAGCGTCCTCTGTCTCTGGCTCAAAATCCAGCACGGCCTTGTCGTCGTCGCTGCGCTCATCCTCAATCCTGATCGGAAGCAGCTTCAGCCTGGTCGGGATGTGCGTCACGGTGTTCTTAAATCCCGTGTACACAACATAGATCTCGCCCACCCTGCCAGCCGCAAAGTCGTCGAGCACCCGACTGCAGATGGTCATGGCGTCCGCGTAGAGCGGCTCCTCAATCGCGGCGGAGAAGTCCTCTCCCATCTCGTATCCCAGTCTCGCAAAGGTGTCCCGCCCCTTGCTTCCCACCGGATAGATAATCAGATCCTCCTTATTCCAGTCATTGTCCCGCACAAGCTTGATAATGTTGGAATTGTAACCGCCGGCAAGTCCCCTGCTGCCCGTGATCACGATGACAGCTTTCCTAGAGGAATCGTTTGCCTTCAGATATGGATGGCTGATATCCCCCGCTTTGGAGAGCATGGAAACCACCGTGTCATACATGCAGTTAAAGTATGTCTTAGACCGCTCTGCACGTCCCTTGGCCCTCTGCAGTTTGACGGTGGAAACAAGCTTCATGGCCTTTGTAATCTGCTGGGTGCTCTGTACGGAGCTCTTGCGTCTCTTTATGTCTCTCATTGAGGCCATAAATATTCAGTCCCCCCTTCTCCTACTTGAAGCGCCCTTTAAACTCTTCAATCGCTGTGACAAGCGTCCGCTCAGTCTCGTCCGAGATCACCTTCTCCTCGCGGATTGCCCCAGGCACCTGCGGATATTTCGTGTCGAGGAACTCAAACAGTTCTGCCTCAAATCTTGTGATGTCGGCAACCGGCACATCAAGCAGATACTTTTTCGTGGCAACAAACAGGATGATAACCTGATATTCCACCGCCATCGGCCTGTACTGCGGCTGCTTCAAGATCTCCTTGATTCTCGCACCCTGGTCAAGACGCTCCTTCGTGTCGGCGTCGAGATCGGAACCAAACTGCGCGAAGGAAGCAAGCTCCCTGTACTGTGCAAGCTCCGTACGAATCGGCCCGGCAATCTTCTTCATCGCCTTAATCTGCGCGGAACCGCCCACGCGGGAAACGGACAGACCTGCGTTGACCGCCGGTCTGAAACCGGAGTTGAACATCTCTGTCTCGAGATAAATCTGACCGTCTGTGATCGAAATTACATTTGTAGGAATGTATGCGGAAACGTCGCCCGCCTGCGTCTCTATGATGGGGAGCGCCGTGATCGAACCGCCGCCGTACTCCTCGCTCATGCGGCATGCGCGCTCGAGCAGTCTTGAGTGCAGGTAGAATACATCTCCCGGGAAAGCCTCACGCCCGGGCGGACGCTTCAGAAGCAGGGAGAGCGTGCGGTATGCAACAGCGTGCTTGCTCAGGTCGTCATAGATAATGAGCACATCCTCGCCGTTCTCCATCCACTCCTCGCCGATCGCACAGCCCGCGTACGGTGCGATGTACTGCAGCGGGGCAAGCTCACTCGCCGTCGCCGCCACGATCGTCGTGTACGCCATGGCGCCAAACTCCTCGAGCGTCTTGACGATGCTCGCAACGGTGGAAGCCTTCTGGCCGATTGCGACATAGATACACTTCATATTCTGGCCCTTCTGGTTGATGATCGTATCAATGGCAATCGCAGTCTTTCCGGTCTGCCTGTCACCGATAATCAGCTCGCGCTGTCCTCTTCCGATTGGAACCATGGCATCAATTGCCTTGATACCCGTCTGCATTGGCGTGTCAACAGACTTTCTGGTGATAACGCCGGATGCCACTCTCTCTATCTGGCGGTATTTCGAGCTCGCGATCGGACCCTTGCCGTCGATCGGCTGGCCAAGCGCGTTCACGACGCGGCCGAGCAGGGCGTCCCCGACAGGAACCTCCACCACGCGGTTGGTCGTCTTTACAGTGTCGCCCTCGTTAATGTTCTTGGAACTTCCAAGCAGCACGGCACCCACGTTGTCCTCCTCGAGGTTCATGACCATGCCGTAAACCTCGCCGGGGAACTCCAAAAGCTCGCCCTGCATTGCCTTCTCCAGTCCATGTACACGTGCGATACCATCTGCCACCTGAATCACCGTACCGACTTCCGATACTTCCAGATCAGCGGCATATCTCTTGATCTGATCCTTAATCACAGAACTGATTTCTTCTGGTCTTAAATTCATATGGATCTGCACCTTTCTATAATATTATTTTCTGTGAAGCCCCGCTCACAGTCTCTACAGCTGAATGGCGAGCAGCTCGCGCTGCAGCTTATCCAGCTTTGTCCGAATACTGCTGTCCACAACCCTGTCACCCATCTTGATGACCATCCCGCCTATCAGGCGCGCATCCACATCATAGATGCACTCGATCGTCCTGTATCTGGTGGTAGCGAGCAGCCGGCTCTCAATATCCTGTTTTTCCTGATCGCTGATTGCGATGGCTGTCGTGACATAAGCCGTCCCGATATTGTTGTACTCCTTGATGGATGCGACAAAATCATTCAGGATTGCCTCGATCTCCGCGTAGCGGTCCTTCTCGACGATCGTGAGCAGAAACCCAAGCATCTCCCTGCTGATCTTATCCCGAAACACATTCTTTACCACCTCAGTCTTATCCTCTTTATGGATCTTGGGATGGTTCATGAACTGTCCAAACTCTGTATTGCTGCGGATTACCTCAAGAAGCCCCGCTGCCTCCTCCAAAAAGTCAGCAGTCCGATTCTCTTCGACGGCAAGTTCAAACAACGCCTGCGCATACGTTTTGGAAACTAGCTTAGCCATGTGCTATCACCTATTTCTTTCAATGTCTTGTCAATGAGTTCGTGCTGGGCATTGGTATCAATGTTTGCCTGTACAATCTGTGCAGCCATAATCGAAGCGACTGCGACCATCTCCCGCTTCACCTCATCCGCCAGCTTCTGCTTCTCAAGCTCTGCCTCTCTTCTGGCATTCTCCACAATTCTGGCCGCCTCCTGCTTCGCGTCGGCGACGATCTTCGCCTCGTTCTCCATGCCGCGCTTGCGTGCGTCCGCCAGAATCGCCTCCGCCTCTTTGCCTGCCTGGCTCAGCTTCTCCTCATAGAGCGCACGTGTGTCGGCCGCTGATTTCTGGTCAGCTGCCGCCTGGTCAAGCTCGCCCTTAATCTTCGCCTGTCTGTCGCTGAGCATCTTTCTCACCGGATTGAACAGGAAGTGGGATGCGACGAGGAAAAGGACAAACATGGCGATTATCATCAGAACCGTGTCCGCCAGAAGCTGGAAGTCCAGATCAAACAACCGGCTTAATCCTGCTGTCTCGGTAGCAAGTATCATGGTGTGATTCACCATACCTTTGTACCTCCTTCTATAGATTTACTTCATAATAAAAACGGAACCTGGATCCTGTTATGGTACTAAAGGTTTTACGAACAGTAACAGCATGGCAACGAGCAGACCATAGAGACCTGTCGTCTCGGCAACTGCCTGGCCAAGGAGCATGGTGGATGTAACGTCAGACTTCGCGCCCGGATTGCGGCCCACTGCCGCTGCCGCGTGGCCCGCCGCGATACCCTGGCCTACACCAGGTCCGATACCTGCGATAACCGCAAGACCTGCGCCGATTGCTGAACAACCTAAGATAAAGTTTGAATTAAATTCCATGATTCATTCCTCCTGATAAATAATAATTAAAAGTTTAACCTTCAATGGCATTGTTGATATATGTCATTGTCAGCATACAGAACACGTACGTCTGAATTGCTCCGGAGAACAAGTCAAAGTACACATGAAGCGCCGCCGGCCAGCCCGTGGCGATAAAGCCCAGCAGACCATAGAGCAGTGCCATCATAACAGTTCCTGACAGAACGTTTGCGAACAAACGCAGCGACAGGGAAATCGGTACTGCGACATCACCGATCACGTTGATCGGCGCCCAGATTGGCCACGGATCACACAGCCCCTTGATGACGCCTGAAACCTTCTGATACTTGAATTTGTTAAAGGTAATCAGGGTAAACGTAATCAGACCAAGCGCAAAGGTCACACCGTAGTCGGCCGTGGGCGCCCTCAGCCCCATCAGGCCGGAGATGTTGCTGATCAGGATAAAGATAAACAGCGTTCCGATATAGTTTGCAAAGGCTGTGGCATTCTTCCCCATAACACCTTTGATCATGCCGTCAAGCTTCTCGACGATCAGCTCCACGACATTCTGGAAACCTCCAGGAACCTCCGCCGCATGTCTGACCGCCCTGTTCGCGCACAGGCAGAAGATAATGATAATCGCCATGACGATAAACAGGCACACATGCGTTGTTGTTATCCACAGCTTCTGGCCAAACAGCTCATACTGAAATACGCCGTGTATCATAAAGTCGATATTGTCCGCCCCGGATAACAGGATTCGTGCTCCCATACACTCACCTCCTTGTTTTATTTCTCTATTCAGTTTTACACATCGCTGACCACGCAGCCTGCGCCGCATGGTTTCAGTTTCCTATGGTAACTATTCGTTCATAGTTACGTTTGTCGTAAGATGAGGCATCCCCTATACCTCATGACGAGACAATCTGGCGAACAGCGGCTGCAGATAAGCCGACACCTTCAGTCCCATGACTCCCGCAAAAGCAGCCAGTGGATTGCCGACCTTCGTCAACATCAGGATTCCCAGAATGATAACCACCACCAGATACCTGA
>CAMWOK010000236.1 GCA_947175845.1 uncultured Lachnospiraceae bacterium
CAGGTGTACAGCGACGTGCTCTCATGGCTGGATGCAAAGCGTTGAACGGGCAGCTTGAGGGCGGTGCGCACATGCGAAAAAGGGTGCAGAAGCTGACGGACGACGAGCGGTTTATGCGGGAGGCGGTCAGGCAGGCGAAGAAGGCTTACGCGCTCGGCGAGGTGCCGATCGGCTGTGTGATTGTGCACGGCGGAAAGATTATAGGGCGCGGCTACAATCGGCGCAACACGGACAAGAGCACGCTCTCTCACGCCGAGATCATCGCGATCAGAAAAGCGGGCAGGGCGATCGGGGACTGGCGTCTCGAGGAGTGCACGCTGTACGTCACACTCGAGCCGTGTCAGATGTGTGCGGGCGCCATCGTGCAGGCGCGGATCCCCCGGGTAGTGATGGCCTGCATGAATCCCAAGGCGGGCTGTGCGGGCTCCATATTGAATATTCTTGACATGCCCGCGTTCAACCACCAGGTGGAGACTGTGCAGGGCGTCATGGAGGAGGAGTGCTCCCGGCTGCTCAAGATGTTTTTCAAGGAGCTCCGCGCGCGGAACAAAGCGGAGAAGGAAGCGAAAAAAATGCTTTATTAAGGCGCAGAATTGTGGTACACTTTCAATTGAGAAAACAGTGTGGAGGATTTTTATGGACGAGATTGCGGTGCTCATTCCCTGTTACAATGAGAGTAAGACGATAGAAAAGGTCGTGAAGGACTTTCAAAAAGCGCTGCCGGAAGCGGTGATCTATGTGTATGACAACAATTCCAAAGACGGTACAGACGCGATCGCGCGGCGCGCGGGCGCGGTGGTGCGCTATGAATACCAGCAGGGAAAGGGAAATGTCATCCGGCGGATGTTCCGCGAGATCGATGCGAAGTGCTATATCATGACGGACGGCGATGACACCTACCCGGCTGACGAGGCCAGAAAGCTGTGCGAGGCCGTGCTCGAGCGAAATGCGGATATGGTGGTGGGGGACAGGCTGTCTTCCTCTTACTTCGAGGAGAACAAGCGCCCGTTTCACAATTTTGGAAACTCGCTTGTGCGGGGCGCCATCAACAGCATGTTCAAGAGTGACATCCGCGACATCATGACAGGCTACAGGGCATTCAGCTACCAGTTTGTCAAATCCTTTCCGGTGCTCTCGAGAGGGTTTGAGATCGAGACGGAGATGAGCATTCACGCCATCGACAAAAACATGCGTGTGGAGAATGTCATCATCCAGTACAGGGACAGGCCGGAGGGCAGTGAGTCGAAGCTCAACACCTACTCCGACGGGATCAAAGTCATCCTGACGATCATAAAGCTGTACAAAAATTATAAGCCGATGGGATTTTTTTCGTGGATCGCGCTCGCGCTTGCGCTGATCTCAACCATATTTCTGCTCCCGGTGATGGCAGAGTACTTTGACACGGGACTGGTGGAGCGGTTCCCGACGCTGATTGTGTGCTGTTTTGTGTATATTGCGGCGATACAGTCGTTTTTTGCAGGGCTGATGCTCTCCACCATGCGGCAGAAGAATCTGCACGATTACGAGATGAACCTGATTTTTCTGGACAGTGAATACAAGACAAAGCTAAAGGATTCCATATGAAAATACCGATGAATTATGTCGCTTTCGACATCGAGACGACAGGGTTAAATCCCAAGTACGACAAGATTATAGAGATCGGGGCAGTCCGGGTTCGGGACGGGGAGACAGCAGAGACGTTCTCCACGTTTGTCAACCCGGCAAAGAGCCTGCCGGAGCGGATTGTGGAGCTGACGGGCATACGCGATGCGGATGTCGCACACGCGCCCTATATCGACGAGATCCTGGACGCATTCCTGGAGTTTGCCGGGGATGATGTGCTTGTGGGGCACAATATATTGTTTGACTACTCTTTTGTGAAGAAAGCGGCGGTGAACCAGAAGCGGGCATTCGAGAAGCTGGGGATCGATACACTCCGGATCGCCAAGCGGTTTCTGAATGATCTCGAGAGCAGGCAGCTAGGCTTCCTGTGCGACCATTATCAGATTGCGCTCGACGCCCACAGAGCCCTGAATGATGCGATTGCCGCGCATGAGCTCTACAGGATTCTTGCGCGTGAGTACGGGGATGTGGAGGGCGATACGTTTCAGCCTAAGCCGCTCGTCTACACTGTAAAGAAGGAGAATCCCGCCACGCCCAGGCAGCTCGAACTGCTGCAGAAGCTGATCGGTCAGTATCAGCTGCAGTGCGACGGGCTGGTGCTCTGCCCGATTGCTGCGATCACGGACGAGGCGGTCGATCTGGAAAGAATTACGAAAAATGAGGCGAGCAGGCTCATTGACAGACTGCTCGCAAATTTTCGACGATCGTATCCTTCATGAGGGAGTTGAGGTTCTGCGCCTGCGCAATTAGATGCTCGATCTTCTCCGGCGTGCCCATCTCCCTGTAGAGCTCGGCGAGCAGATAGTAACTCTTGCTGATATCAGTTCTGGTGGATACAGCGAACTCGAGCACTTCGACGGCAAGCGCGTCCTCAAGGCTGTCGTGCAGCTGCTCGGCGAGTTTTTGCAGCAGGGTCACCAGATTTGTGTAATGAAAATCGTAGTCGCTTAATATATTGATATTAGCAGTGCCATATTTCAGCTTGAGATCCGTGTTTGTCAGACCAGTGAGGTTTACAATCCTGGATGTGGACAAGTCCCTGAGATCCCTCAGGCAGCAGGCAGTTTCCTCCGTCATGACGTCGGGCTTCATGGTGAGCAGCTTCTCCGGTATGGTGATGTAGTCCAGATCGTCGAGCGATTTTTTGCGGGTGAAGTTCGCGCGCTGCTCGCGCTCCCAGAATGCGCGGTCGATATCCTGCTCTTTGCGCCTGGAACTGCGCAGAGCGATAGAAAATAGTACACAAATGACAGGGAAGCTTGCAAAAATAATAAAATTCATATATAATATCCTTTCGAAAAGGGGTGAACAGCCATGATGAACATGAACAATAAAAAGACACAACGTAAAATTGCTGCTGTCATAGCGGTCATTCTTGTATTGGCCATGGTGGTACCACTGGCTTTGAGTATGTTGGGTATCTAATATATAATATATCACATTATTCGGAACAATGCAAAAAATTCTGAATGATGAACCTTAAAAAACAGGAGTAGAGGTTTATGAAAAAAATAAGGAGACGCGTTGGTTTGACTGTGCTGGGGCTGCTTCTGGCAGCAGTTATGACATGCACGTTTCATGGGGGAGAGGCTGCGGCGGCCCCCGGAGATGATGTGATCTTAGAGGGTGTGTACATGGGCGAGTTAAGCCTTGCCGGCATGACTGCAGACGAGGCAAAGGCGGCCGTCGGTGCGTTTGTCGAGGAACTGCGGTCAAAGAGCATTACCTTCGGCGCTGTAAATGAGCATTATGTGTCCGTCATGGCGAGGGATCTCGGGCTGCGCTGGGTCAACGAGGGCGACATCGACGCTGCCGTGGCACTTGGAAAAAAGGGAAATATTGTGCAGCGGTACAAGGCGATACAGGATCTTAAGCATGGCAACAAGGTCTATGAACTCAAACTGTCGCTCGACAGGGACCTCATCCGGGCAGTTCTCGAGCAGCAGTGCACCGAGTATGACGTCGCGCCGGTCAACAACACGATCAAGAGAGTCGACGGCCAGTTTGTCATCGAGGAAGGACAGACCGGACAGCGCGTGAACATCGAGGAGTCCCTGAATAAGACCTATGAATATATCACCAGCGGCTGGGATTATCAGGACGCCGCGATCGATCTGGCAATCGACGTGTCAGAGCCAAAGGGGAGCGTCGAGGATCTGCAGAAGATGACGGACGTGCTCGGCACGTTTACGACGAGTTATTCGAGCAGCGGTCCGTCGCGGTGCAAGAACATCGAGAACGGCTGCCGCCTGATCAACGGTACCCTGCTGTACCCGGGGGATGAGTTCTCGACATACGATACGATCAAGCCGTTCACCGAGGCAAACGGATATTATCCGGCAGGCTCCTACCTGAACGGCAAGGTGGTCGACAGCATCGGCGGCGGCATCTGCCAGGTGTCCACGACACTGTACAACGCTGTTATGCTCTCGGAGCTTGAGGTGACTGAGCGGCACAATCACTCCATGATTGTCACTTACGTGAAGCCGTCCATGGACGCCGCGATCGCGGAGTCGGCGGGCAAGGACTTCCGATTTGTCAACAACTGGGACAATCCCATCTATATAGAGGGTCTCATAGAGGGAAAGCAGATCACATTCACGATCTACGGCGTGGAGCAGAGGGACCCGAACCGGAAGATGCGCTATGAGAGTGAGACGCTCTCGACGACGCGCCCCGACCATGAGATTATCACGCCGACAGAAAGCCAGGGCGTGGGTTATATCAGCATAGAATCCGCGCACATCGGCTACACGGCGCAGCTGTGGAAGATTGTCGAGGAGAACGGTGTCGAGGTGAGCCGCGAGGTGGTCAACAAGAGCTCCTACAAGGTTTCACCGCGGTCTGCGACGGTGGGCGTCGGCACGGACAATCCAAACTATGCCGCGCGCATCAACGCGGCGATCGCGTCCGGCAGCATCGACACCTGCAAGGCGGAGGCGGCAGCGATCAAGGCGGAGATGGCAGCACCGCAGCCGCAGCCGGAGCAGCCGCCACAGCCGGAGATGACGCCCGAGGAGGCTGCGGCAGCCCAGCAGGCGGCGCTGGATGCGTACTATCAGGCACTGCAGCAGCAACAGCTGCTGGAACAGCAGGCACTGCAGCAGCAACAGCAGCAGCAACAGTAGCGACAACAGGTACAGCCTTGGAATATACCGTGCGAGACCTGCCGCGGTCCGCACGGGTGTCTTTTCTGAGTGAGATAAAGGGGATTTGTGATGAATTGCGGGAAATGGACACAGAGCGTCTACGAGCGCTCTGTTTCGAAGGTAATAAGGACAAATTCAATTGAAAACAGGAAATTTTATGATGGCGCAGGACTGAGGGCAGACTGCGCCATTTTGGCGGGTGACGGTGCGGACAGCCCGGGTGCAGGTGGAATTGTGTCGGGT
>CAMWOK010000237.1 GCA_947175845.1 uncultured Lachnospiraceae bacterium
GATCACAAGAACCGGTATATGCTTGAGATATCCTCTCCGTCCCATAATTTTCATGACACCAAATCCGGCTAAGACCGGCATCACCAGATCCAGCAGCACCACACAGATCTCATTTTCATGTTCCGTCAGCAGATCGATGCCCCTCTGGCCATCCTCCGCTGTAAGTATGGCATAATCCTTCCCCAAAATCTCAGTCAGCATCTCGCGGTTAAATTCTGCATCGTCAACAATCAATACTTTATTTCTCATTTTGCTCCTCTTGTTGTACTTATTCCACGCAAAACACACCACATTCCTGCGAAAGTGATGCGGTGCAATGGTCCGACACTATTTTAACATATCCTGCCAAATCTGTGCAACAACAAATTATGGAATCGTTCCGCCAGATTATTGTTCATTTTTATGATTGATTTTCACGAAATAAAGTGCGATACTTAAAATAACATATTGAGCCCATTTCTTTTAGAATGCTCAATATTTGTAAATACAAGGAGGAAACCCAGAAATGGAACATCTGAAAATCCCGAAAAATTACCATTCGGCGTTAAATCTGCACGACACACAGATCGCCATCAAGACTGTAAAGGACTTTTTTCAAAATCAGCTGGCACAGCGTCTCAACCTCGCGCGCGTATCTGCGCCGCTCTTTGTCGATCCCCTGTCCGGGCTCAACGACAACTTAAATGGCGTGGAGCGCCCTGTAAGCTTCGACATCCTCGAACAGGACGGACGCCTCGCAGAGGTTGTTCAGTCACTCGCCAAGTGGAAGCGCTACGCCCTGCAGAAATACGGGTTCTCCGTAGGGGAGGGCATCTACACCGACATGAACGCTATCCGCCGCGACGAAGACACCGACAATATCCACTCGATCTTTGTCGACCAGTGGGACTGGGAGAAGATTATAACCCGCGAGGACAGGACGCTTGACACCCTCAAGTCCGTCGTCCGAAAAGTATACAAATGTCTTCAGAATACTGAGAAATACATGGCAATCCAGTATGACTACATCGACGAGATCCTGCCCGACGAAATCTACTTTGTCACCACGGAGGAGCTGGCTGAGATCTTTCCGGACAACACGCCAAAGGAGCGCGAATACTACATAGCAAAGGCAAAGGGCGCAGTCTGCATCATGAAAATCGGTGACAAGATGGAGAACGGCAAGCCCCACGACGGCCGTGCCCCCGATTATGATGACTGGTCGATGAATGCAGACATCGTTGTCTACTATCCTGTGCTCGATATCGGTCTTGAGTTATCCAGCATGGGGATCCGCGTCGACAAAACTTCCCTGCTCTCACAGCTCGAGAAGGCCGGCTGCCCGGAGCGTGCCGAACTTCCTTATCAGAAAGCAGTCATCAACGAGGAACTGCCATTCACAATCGGCGGTGGAATCGGACAGTCGCGCATCTGTATGTTCTTCCTGCGCAAAGCCCATATCGGCGAGGTTCAGTCCTCCCTGTGGCCCGAGGACACCGTGCAGGCATGTGCACAAAACGGTATCAGCCTGCTTTAAATACTGTCGTGCAAAAGCCGGGCAGCTCTCCTTTGCCCGGCTTTTAATGTCGATCCATCCAGTAACTACAGTTGCATGGTTTAGCACTGGTGTACTTATATATGAAACCTTCTCTTTAGTTCCACGCGCGCCCTTCTTCCCCCGATTATCACTGTTCCAAGCAGCAGTACTGCGGAGACATTCAGCGCCATAATCGAGACAATCGGATCTGTGACAATGTGCACCAGATTCAACACAATCGCCACCACACTGCACAGCACCATAAAAATCTGAAGCATCAGATAACTCTGCCAGTTCTTGCTGTTGATCGCCATCGCGGCAACTGTTCCCACATCGATCAGCAAGATTCCTGCCGGCAGCGCATAGTTGACCGACCACCCGTTATATCCCACCGAAAAATCGATCGCCACCAGCATAATGACCGCAATGACCGTGAGTACTACTGTCTTTGCAAGGTATCCGCTCGTCCCTAAGATCGCATAGCGGATCACGATATAGCCGAACAAAAGAACCAGCCCGCATATAATATAGACAATTGACTGCACCTCAGAAAGCATACAGATATTCACGAGAAGAATCTCCACCACAATCGCCAGAAACAGGTACAGGCGCGATATAAACACCAGTTTCCGTGATTTTACGCGGATATCCGGATACATATTTTCCATCTCGATCGTCGGTTCCAGAACCGTGCCGCACAATGGACACCGATTTGTCTCATCGAGCACTTCTATATTACATTGTCTGCATCTACTCATAATTCACCCCGTTGCTTTCTATCTCCACATGGACACCGTCCGCCGCAATCTTTCGGAAAAACCCGCGCTGCACGGAAGGGTCGGCAAGATCATAACTAAAGCTGAACACCAGTGTGCTTCCATAAGAACAGATATTTCCCTTGATGTGCTGGCCCTTGGACATGGCCAGACAGGAATGAAACATCTCCACATATGGCCTGTAGACCTCATCGACAGAAATATTGCCGATATTCGTGATTGTAGAAGTATTTGCAAGCGCTGACTGGGTGTATATCACCCGCATGGCGATATTTTTGATAAACAGCGGTGCCGCCCTCGCCACCAGTACCTTTTCGTTGGACACATTGTAGGAAAACAGCCGCTCGAGATTCTCCTTGTTAATCTGCTGCTTCAGGCTGTCCTGCACAACTGCAAGCACCTCCTCAAACGTGTATGCCTCGTTGACCGGATGAAACTCCGCGGACACCATCGCAAAAAAATTCTTGGTGGTTATGGAATTGAAATACGGTCTGAGATTGACTGGAACTGCCACTCTGACAGGCTTGTCGGACGGCATACCGTGCATACACTCCGTGTACACACTCCACACAAAGACTGCCACCAGATACTCGTTGATGCTCGCACCATATCGATGACACACCTCCTTGAGTTCGGAAACCTGCATATAGCCGTGCATAATCCCAAACTCGCCCGGACTCAGGCGCTCCCCTTTCACAAGGTATGCCTTTTTCGTCTGATATCCCCTCTCAGAACTTTTGCGGTAATTTTTCAGAAAGCTGTCCTCCCGGTTCAGGGAGGTGCTGCTGGCGAGATGATCCCCATTGTCGCCTTTGAGTTCCGGATGTACCAGTCTTAAATACTGATAAGTCAGCTCCTTCAAAAAATTGATACCACCCATGCCGTCCGTCAGCACATGAAACACTTCCAGATTAATGCGGTATCGGTAGTATGTGACCCGGAACAGATAACTGTTATTGCGGTTCGGATAGATAAATCTGCAGGGAAACGCCGCCTCCTCGCGAACCTTGGGCGCCGGCTTCCCGTTCTCCTCAAAATAGTACCAGAACACGCCCTGCCGGAGTCTTAAATTAAACCCGTCAAATTTGGGCAGAACAATGTCCAGCGCCCGCTGAAGCTGATCCGGCTCAATCAGCTCTGCCAGGGTCACGCTGATCCGGTACACATTGCTCATACTGTCTCCCGCAATCACAGGAAACAGATGTGCTGTGTTATCCAGCTTGTCCCATCTGATCTCCCTTGTCGTGCTCGCCGCCTTCATCGACTTTGCTCGCCGCTCCTCTTTCCTGCTCTTCTCCAATGCCTGCATGGACTCCGTTGACTTTTTTCTCATAGACAGCCTCATTTCCTATTATAATAGAATCTAATCTCAGTATACTCTCAAATCAGATTCGTATCAAGGAAAATCAGATGTAAACTCTTAATTCAGCGCTGCCTTTCTCACGCGCACGCGCACCTGCGATCCGATGAGCAGAGACAAAACCATCTTCGCAAGGTCCACCGCGATAAACGGAAGCACCCCGGCAGCAAACGCAGCGGGCAGTGCGTCGATGAACGTCTGCTCAGATCCGCTGCTCATCTGATATGCAAGCCACACTGTCCCGAACAGATAGCACACTGCTGTCCCAACAGCCATCCCGGCAAAGCTGCTAACAAAACGCCCGTTCCATCTGTCGACACAGTACCCGCAGATCAGCGCCATAAAGATAAACCCTATGAGGTAGCCGCCCGTCGGTCCAAAGAGCTTTGCAGGTCCGCTGGTGAATGCAGAAAAGACTGGAAGCCCCACAAGTCCAAGCAGCAGATACACAAGATAGCTGATTGTCCCGCGCTTCATTCCCAGAATATAGACCGAAAAATAAATTGCCAGATTCGTCAGAGAGATCGGCACAGGACTGAATGGCAGCGCCAGGGACAGCGGTCCCGCAATGCAGGTAACAGCAGCCATCAGGCCGATCAGCGTGATTTCTTTCGTCTTTGTGTTCATTCCTATGTACCCTCCATTTTTGTTGCTTTGTTAATTGTTAACCTTTTTGATATAATCAGTTTACATTCAATTCAAACACTTGTCAATACCCTATTTGTTCGCTGTACCAGCTGCAGAGAACAGCAAAGGAATGAGCCATGCAATCGAGTAGGGAACACCGTACATGCCGTTCGGCATACGGCGGTTCAACATAACTTCAAAGCATGATGCTTATTACAATAGTCAAGACAGCTTATAAGCCTGCCTTAGCAAATATATTGTAGTGGTCAAGCGTTTTGTAACATTTGTAGCTAAAAAATTATTGGATTGTTGTCTGGGGGCATCGGAGGTGGTCAAGCAATCCAATCAGAAAGCCTGCTCCCGTCGCTCTTTATGCTGCCGTCCTCACCTGATATGGTGTGCGGTAACCGTTATAGCGGTGTGTGAGAGCTTTGTTTTGCTGTCTAAGCTTCTGCACCTCCTCCGTAAGGCTCATCGCTGTATCTGGTGTTTGAGTTCCTGGCCCCAGATCCAACCTGGCGTCTTTTGCACGCTTATTCCATCCGTATAGTGTATCAGTGTTGACTCCCAATTCCTTCGCCGCTTTACTAAATCCAATCTCTCTGCCAAGCTTTACTGCCTGAATTTTGAACTCCTTGTCATAAACTTTCTTCTGTGCCATTTCCTAACCTCCATTTTCACTTCTTTTTTTATAAACCCGTGAAGTGGAAGTGTCAAGTATTATGATACAACATCA
>CAMWOK010000238.1 GCA_947175845.1 uncultured Lachnospiraceae bacterium
TGGTACCACGTCAAGGTAGACCTTCGCCGGACTGACTTATCTCGACCTAGAAGACGAGGCGGAGGCCGAAAAGTATCTCGCGCTGGGACTTGCCTCCGATCCGGAAAACGCCGCTGCCTACAACGATCTGGGCGACTACTATTTCGATAAGAGACGCTGGCAGAAAGCAGGCGAATGCTACTACAAGGTCCTTGAAGCCGGCAGCTACAACGACTGCGCCTGGGCAGAACCCTCATGGATATTCTGCTGCTTTATGTATGATGCCAGTCCTTATGAACTCGAGCGGCTTGCAGCCTGCGCTGCCGCGGACATGGAAAACGATCGTGCGCTGCGGCTGTATTACATGGCCGCAATGGAAAAACTGACACCCAATGTTGACTTTCTCGACGCAAGTTCAGAGAGCATCATCAACGCCGTGCGCAATATGCGCGAAAACGGCACATCCTCCGGCGTCGTGCGCTGCGGCGTGTCGTTCCAGGAATCTGCGAGCAGCATCAATGCTGTGAGCCTTGCAATTGAGCAAATCAGCGGCGAGCCTGCCTCCTTCATCCTCTCTGCCGCTGAAGCGCAGATTCCGTCTCTCAATGAGACAGTTGACGAGGAGGGTATCGTCCTGTGGGACTATTCCAACATCAGCAAACCGGTTCCCGTCGTTGAAAAGCCATCAGACTCCATCAGCCGTCTCGTCGGAGAACTGGCGCAGACAGAGTTCTCGCTGGAAGCGTGGTATGAAGCGGCCGCACAGTCCGCCGCAGAACTTTCCGTGAACGACTGCAGCGGCCTCTACAGCGTGATGGTTTTTCCGCCAAGACAAAAAGATAACCAGATTCCTGCCGAGGAGTGGCTGTATCGGGTACAGTTTGCGGCAGTGTGTATTCTGGCGCAGCTCTCGCTCCATGAGCTCGACAAACTCTGCAAAGGACAGCTCGACTGGCCGATTATTCCCGCGTTCACGCTGGCGGCATGGCTCGCCTCAAAGGACAGCGCGCACGCGCCGTGGGCGGAGAAACTGCTAAATCTTGTGAAGCGCCGCATCTCACAGAAAAATTTCTGCTTTTTTGAGTACGCCTACACCTGTGCCGCTTACCTGCTGCCGGGCAAAGACAAAGAATATTATACAGCGCTGTGGCAGCGGCGGCAGTCGCTGACAGAAGGGTAAACAAAAAGGGACCTCAAGTCCCTTTTTCCTTTCTTTCAATCCCATATTGTTCTCCTATCTCGGTCCCAAAAACTTATCTCCATTCAAATGTATCATATGCTCCGGCATCTCCGCAATCCAGACTTCCGTTTCCCATGACAGTGTTTCTGAAAATCTCTTATAAGTCTTAAAATCAAGAAATGCCGTTACAAAGATTTTTCCTGCTGTTACATTCTTTGTCATCTTCGTTATTTCCAATATTCTTTTAGAATCCATCGGTCCTACAGATGTCACCGATTCAACAAAATAGATCCAGTTCTTATCTTCTCTATATAAAACCACATCCGGCATCTTATCATGTAAGGTTATTTCAAATCCCAGTTTCTTCAGCTTATCAACATTTTTTACCAAATCTTTTTCTATGGTATCGCCAACATACAAACATTCTGAATCTGGTGCAAATCGAGGCGCAAATTCCTCAATAATAGCTTTCTGCAGTTCATTGTGCCTGCCCGTAGAAAATTGCAAATCGTTTCCATTAATACGCACTGGCATCATTGTCATTTTCTTTTTTGAGGCATAAATATCCACCAACTTTTCGTGATATTTCAAGAACCGATTCACAGTCTTTTGCCAATCTGATGTTCGAAAAACTCTTATCACTTGCAATGTTTCTTCGGTAAGCCTGTACCTATAATTCGGGCTATTTGTAGCTTTCCCATTATCCTCTACAAGTGCTGCATTACGGAAGTGATGCAATGCCTGCTTACGAAAAGTCTCCCTGCTGTTTTCTGCATAAGTCAAACCATAATATGTATTGGCAAACTGAATAATATCATGAATACGAATCCACTCATTTTCAGCATTTGTCCATGATGTATCTTGCCTTATCCCTGCCATTGCCAACAGCACATAACAGCAAATATCCGCCTGCTGTGCTTCAGGCATTCCAAGCATTTTCAAAAGTTCTCTTGCCTCATCAATTTTATCCACAGTACTCCTCCAATATTGTATTGCAATTACGTTCTGACATATCCTTGCTCTTCATAAGTTTTCTCCCCATTTCCTGTATACTGTCCAGATCAGGAACAGGCATCGCATTGATTTCTGTTGAATTAACCTGCGTTGAACCATTCAATATTCTATAGTATTCATCATAAAGAGTAGAATTGAAAATCACATATAATCCATACACAATGCACTCTGACATTTCCGTTACCAATCCATCCACAAAATTTATCTTGTTCTGTGTGCTGATTTTCTTATACTGCGGATATTTCTTGGACAAATACACACCGCACTGCAATCTGCGTTTTTCTTCTTTTGCGGTAAAACGCTTGACAAACAGATAATTTTTGTTATCCTGCATCAATCCCCTTTGATCCGTTACCACATACTCGTGTTCTTTCTGAATAGGGAACTGCACTTCTCCTTGTTTAATATGCTGTGAATAAAAGAGCGGAATTGCACCTTCCTCTGCATCGTCGCGAAGTATTTCACGATTACGAAAGTCAACTGTCAGTCCTGTTTTCATTTTTAACCCAATATCTGGCAATGTTTTATCAAATCTATGTAATCGTTCCAACACTGAAACTTCTTTTTCATCTGTCACTAAATACACATAATAATCACTCCCCGAAACAACAAGGCTATATGGCACAGTCAGGGAAGTAATATTATCGAAATCATTGTTCGACTGCGAAGAAGTAATTGTTACTTTTTCCGGCGTTTGGTTTGTCTTTTTTACTTTAATGATAATCGTTTCCTGTAAAACATCTTCTTTATCAAACACTTTATTCCTGCTTACAAACAAATGAATGTGTTGTAATTTTCCCTCTGTCAGGAAATACTGCCTAAACCGCTTAAAATAAGCGCCCGACGTCCATGAGCGCGGAATAATGTACACCATTTCACCAGTATCAGCAAGATTAAACAGTCCCATTGCTGCAAAGATAAAATATAAATTCGGCGCGCCATAACAAACTTCCGGCATTGCAGCTGCCTCTGGCGCATCTTTTGGTATCTTCATATACGGAGGATTACCAATTACAACATCATATTTGGGGGAATTATGCTTACCTCCCATCATATGATTAAAATCCAAGTACTGGCTTGTAATATAATTCTCCGTAATAATCTGTATGTTAATTTGCTTTTGAGAACTTTCTTGACAAGTTTGCATGTTCTCTTTTAACAAGCCTAAAATATTGTCATCATTCTCGTAACAGGTCAATTCTATTGTTTGAACAGAAGCCATCTGCTCTAATCGTTCTATCAGCGCACACGATAAAATGCCTGATCCTGCCCCTGCATCTAAAATACTGACTTTAGGCTTGTTATCAGGAATGTCATATAATCCAGCCATAAAATGTGCAGTTTCTTTACTTGTAAAAAATTGACCATACTTCTTCCGCTCTTTTTTAGGCATACTATCAATATAGCTATTTGTGCGTTCAATAATGTATTCTAACATTTATATCCCCGACTTTCACATACCTTTGTCACAAATCTCTCAATTCCTGATCGATGAACCATCTATCAAAAGTTACCCGCGCTTAAATTATTTGTTCACACCTCACTATATGCCCGCTCAAGTAAAGGCTTCGCCTTTTCAAAGTCGGACGCATTTTTGATGATGATCTGCAAATCCCCAGTACCATAGTGCCCAATACTGCGCATATCCCTTGTAAATCCACTTTCCAATTCGACAGTCTCCGGATCAAGCTTCACAAACAAAACAATCTGCTTATTGTAAATTTCAATGCAAACTAAATTCTGAACCTTCTTATATGCCAGATAGAATTTTAACTGATTCGCCGTAATATCATCTCCAAAAGATTCAATAAAATCACATATAGAATGATAAAGATTTTTCATATTGTCAGAAACTGCTCCCAGTTTTTCTATATGGGATTTCTGTCCATTATTTTTTTCGCTGTCCATTCCGCCGTTCTCTGTCATTGGCTTTACATTCGGCGCATTCAAATGTTCAGACAAAAGCAGGCCATTATCATATTTACGATAACTGACTAATTTGATATTCCTTTGCATCTGGTTAACTGCATGGAGATCATACTTTGTAAAATCATGTGCAATACAAATAACACAGGGGACAGACCAATCTATTCCATCTGCGGCTTCCATACCCAATTGTTCAATAACCAGCAGTTTAAAATCCGCCTTATGGTCTAAAAGCCAGTCAAGATAAAACAATCCCTGATTAATTACATTCTCATTCTGACTGCGCTTATATTCAAATATGACCGGACTGTTATTTTCGTCAATTCCGATACTGTCCATCCGCCCATTTGTAATGGCATATTCGCTTTTTAAAAAACGCACTCCAAAAAAAGTTTCCATATTTTGTTCTATCAGTGTTTGAAGCTCCTTTTCCAAAACTACCTCAGACGATGTGCATTCTTTAACTCCTTCATTCAAAGAAAATAATTTTATCTCAGCCAATTCTTTTCCCTCACTTGCAAATTATCTGCATCTCTTTATGTTTATGATATTTTTACCTGTACTTTTTAACCATAGTCTGCCATCCCAAAAATGTCTTCTTGTTCATGCTTATTGTAGCACATTCTCGCTTATTATGCCATTGCTTTTCCAGGCGACTATATTTCACACCAATGTTCATATATAAAATGCTTACTTATTGCACAAACTTGCTATTACATTTTTCCCTTTTTGGAAAAGTGTTCCCACTGTATAACATTGGTGATAAAATGCATATTTTTACATATGATTACCGGATTTATACTTATCTGGCTATCCTTTAAACTGGAAGTTACAAATTAACCATCTATTGAAAAATACTTTAAATCTTGAAATTCGTCATCCATAAATTCAAAAGTAAATA
>CAMWOK010000239.1 GCA_947175845.1 uncultured Lachnospiraceae bacterium
CACGTTCGTGCAGCGTATCGTCCGCTCATTGCCAAATTCGTCCGGCACGTTCTCAAACGCAACCACCGCACCGTCGTTTGCGCGCTCCGTGAGAATGCGCTGGATCCTGCCTCTGTCCGTGTTTTCTCCCGCGCCCTTCTCCGTCAGCGCCAGCAGCATGTCATTGAGCTGAAAGTCGCTGGCCTGCTCGGTGATGAACTCGCTCTTTTCCTTCCGCAGGGTCTCGATGCAGATTTCGCGGTTTCTTAACAGCTCGACCATAATCTCCTTGAACACGTCGATGGACGGAATGCAGATCGCCCGCGCCGCCTCGTCCTGTTCTATGAGCGTTTTCAGCTCCGCCATGGACAGCCTGCCCTTTTTCAGCGCAGCGTCTATCAGAAACGCGAGGCTGTCCTCGTACTTTTTGAGCCGCTCCCGCTTTTTTCGATCCAGCTCGTCCTGCCACTGCCTCTCGTCAAAGTCAAGAAGCTCCGCAGTGTCCTCCTCCGCCTTCCTGCGGACGGGGCGCTGCAGCTCCATGCACTTGTTCAGATTGTAGATTTTGGGAATCTGCTGGTGAAACAAAGGGCGGAAAAACAGATCGATATTTTCCAGATACTGCGGCTGATCGAGTATCCTGTCGTAGAGCTCTGTCCGCATCGAAAAACGCTGTATCAGCGACATCTGTGCGAGCGACTGCAGCTCCCGGTCGTACAGCAGTTTCAGGTCAAAGTGCAGGTTTAAAATCTTCTGGTGCTCGTCGAGCGTGCGGTTTAAATAGCGCTCGATGACGCGCAGGTTTTCGAGTTTTTCCTCCTCCCTGGCATCCAGCCTGCGCACGTTGATATTCTGTTGTTCGAGCTGAGACGCCCTGAGTTTGACCATCTCGCGGTAGCCTGTAAACTTTTCCTTCGTGTCCCCGATTGTCGCCATGTTCTCGAGCATCAGCGCCTCGTAGTCCGCGACGGAGTAGCTCAGCGCATTGCGCCGCACGCGCAGCATCGCCTCCTCGATCTTCTGGAGCTGTATGCGCATGAAATTAAAGACATTCTTGATCTCGTCGACCGCCTTGTCGTAGCTCTGCTTCTCGAGATGCATCTTAAAAATCATCTCGTGAATGGTCAGCTTCATGTTGTTCTCTATCTCAAGTGTGGAGAGCATCAGATTGTAGCCGTCCTCCGTCAGATAGTACGAGGTCCGCTTGACGCCCTCGTCCACATAGATGACGCGGTTTGCGATATAGCTGATGTTCATGGAGTGATATGTCCTGCTGTCAAAGTCATAGCCGTCAAAGTACATCGCCCTGCCCTCGTTGGACAAAATCACGTTGACGACAAAGTCCCCGAGCTTTTTGCACGCGTCATAGGACATATTTTTCTGAAAACAGCCGGAGTTTAGGTCGTCAATGTACGCACCGATATCGTCCATGGTGCAGCTCTCCTCCCGCAGGGACTGCTCCATGATGTACAGCATAACAGCAAAAATCATGTTGACCTGCTCGTCCGCGTTCAGGAAGCCGTACTGCTTCCAGGTCGTCTTCGCTGAGCTGTTCTGCAGAAGCAGGGCATACATGCCGACATGCTTCATCCGCCTGGAAAACTGCTTTAAAAATTCATACTGCATTGCCGCTCCTTATAGTCCCCCGCTCACAGCGAGCAGACTGCGCTTCGTACTTTTGTGTGATGCCATGCGCCGGGATCTGTATTTACCCGCTGCGGCTGCACGTTCTGGCAGAGTGCACCGGAAGCGGCTTCTCACACCTGCCGCCCCGCTTCAGCCAGCATCTGCCTCAGCGCTGCTATCTCTGCATCCTTATGCGCTATCTCTGCATCCTTATCTGCTATCTCTGCATCCTTATCTGCTATCTCTGCATCCTTATTTGCTATCAGCTCTTTAAGTTCGCCAAGCTCCGGCAGAACCATTCTCTTTAATGCCTCGCTCATCCTATCACCTCCACTGACTATCTGCTCAAATACCGCGCTGTTGACATCCGACACCAGATTTACGACAACTCCCGCTTTCGCGCGCGCCTCTTCACTCTCGAGACTGTCATAGCTATCCAGTAGTTCTTCCGCCTGTGCTATGTCCATACTCCGTGTCAGGGACTTCAGCCAGACATGCTGCCCCCGATCCAGCTGCTTCGTCACGATAATCTGCATTGGAAAGAGCATCCCATAAACACGATAAATTCCCTCTCCTTCCCGCCTGACCTCATATTTTTCTTCGAGCTGTGCCAACAGTTTAACCGGCTTTCGCTCCCGGATCAGCGAGACTGTAATGTCTGTTTCAAGAATTTCATCCACTGCACCGGTGTCCGCTTTGTACAGACACGCATAAGACAGCACCTTGTAAAAAGTGTCAATATTCATGCTGTCATCCGGTGACTTGTACTCGATAATATTGTAACCAAGAAAAAACGCGCCAATCTCATTTACAATAGTTTCCTCCGGTTTTTTCCGAATGATCAGCAGATCGATCCGCAGCGGCTCCCTGCTCAGATTGTACTCGGAATCATAGATAAGCCCATCTTTGTTTTGAATCAGTTCCAGCTCCATGGTGCTGCAAAATGCCGGATGCCACAATGTCCTGTTCTCAATCTCCAAATTTGTATCCTTTCCGGCACTGCAGCACATCCTCGTGCACATGTGTTACCCTGTCCGCGCTGCAAAACCACTTCCGTATATTTGTATTATAGCATATGAAAAACAGCGCCCGCAATGAGATTCTGCAAATTTTCCAGCCGCGTGGCGCAGTTGTCATCTCATATCACTGATATTGAGTATCTCCTGCGGTACATAGCGGTCGTGTTGCAGAATTTCGTTGATATGAGCCTGTTGCGGCTGTGAGAACTGGCCAAGAAACGTGTTCCCAATCTTTCGGTTCTGCCCCTCTTTTGTGACTGGAAGACTGTCTGTTCCGATGCGCGCCGCCTTTTCGAGCATCCGCTCATAGGCGGCAGTGAACAGAAAGATGCGGTAGCGTTTCTCGTAGGCAGCGGCAAAACTTTCGTAGATGCCGATCCCCTCATAATCCAGATCGCCGAAGTAAAGAATCGTGTTTTTTGGTGCTGTCATATAGGGCTCGCCGCTGATGTCAAAGTCGGAAAATGCAGCGAGAATTCCCTTTCCCGCGCCGTATATCAGCGTTCCAACCTCTTCACCGCAGATTGTGCACGCGCCGCCCATCAGACACCTGCGCATGCTGTAAAAAGTGTCCTTATTTTCTATGACAAGAAGCTTCTGCGGCGTCTGGCGCGTCGCGGTATAGTACGCGATCGGCTCTGTCGTCGTGTAGAAATTTAAGGCGTCTGTGTCCAGCCCGCAGCGCTTTAAAATCTTCTTTCCCTGCTCCTGCTTCAGAAACTTTTCCCTGTGCCAGATGTCGAAGCTGCGCTCATTTTCTGACATATGTGTCATAAAATGATGATTCCTGATATAGTCGTTCAAAAGCAGCACCCACGGCCTGTCCTGAATGTACTGGGCGAGATGCGCCCGATAGTAGTCCGTGGCGATTGCGGGCACAATCTCGTAGTTGAGCTCGTCCTGGTACTGCGACATATCCTGCTTTTCCTCGACAATCCAGTACTCTCTGTAGAGCGCGGGCGACTTTCCGTTGATTCCCGACGCCTTGACCGGCTTTAATTTGTTGTCCTCAATCAGCGTGATGATTTTGGCGTACAGCTCTTTGTAATCCTTTATTTTGTATCTAGCCGCGAGCGTGTCAAGACTTGTTTTTTTCATGGAACGTGCCTTCCTCTTTCCTGATAGTGTCCCGACTCTGTGCGCACTGCCGTCTCATGTACGCAGTCATCTTTTCCCGGATCTTTGCAAACTGCGCGTTGGTCTGCGGAAGCTTAGACTGAAAATTCATGAGTCTGTCGAGATACCCCTGCTCGCACACCAGCCGGAAACTGACAGGGTAAACCAGCTCGTACGCCAGCGAGATATGTCCGACCACATTGTCGACGGGCGTTTTTTTCAGGCTTCGAAGGATTGCGTGCTCCTCGTAAAAAGCCTGCAGGACTTCCTCTGAAACAGCACAGTGCCTGAGATCATAGGTCGTCACGTTGTAGATTTCCTCGATCGGAACAATGATGTTGACCTTTAAAATATCAATCTTGTCCGCATCCCGCAGCAGGTCTGCAAACCGCCGCTCCCGCTCGGTGAACTGCGCGGGCACGCGGTAGGCACTGTGGCACCGCACCACGTTCTCGAGCAGTTCATCCTCTGAATCGTCCGCGACATAATCCCTGATTTTTCCTTCCCTGAATAAAATATCCGCGCCAAATTCCGCGTGGTCTATGGACTGCGCGTCGATAAATGTGCCGTATCTTCTGAGCTGCTCGAAGCGCCCGACATCGTGCAGCAGCCCGGTCAGCCACGCCAGTTCCGTCTCGTATGCGTCAAAATCTGACTGCGCTGCAATCTGCTGGCAGAGTCCGCACACTCTGTAGGTATGGTCGATCTTTAATTTCACTTTTTCGTCCGACGGATCATAGCGGCTTGTGTATTCCCGAAAGGCATGTAACGCTTTTTGTCTGTCGATCCTCACGTTCCCTGTTCTCCTTGTCTTTGCAGCGCATCCGCATCAGCCAGCTGCCGTGCTGCCGCCTGGTACGCCGCAAGTGTCCTGTCGTCAAACAGCACCCACATCACGGCATCAAACAGATCCGGATGCTCGGTTAAATACTGCTGTGCGGTTCCAACTGCAATCTTTGCTGCCCGCTCCACCGGAAACGCGTAGATGCCCGTCGAGATGGAAGGGAATGCTATCCTTTTTATCCCGTGTTCCGCCGCCAGCCCAAGTGCGTTGCGATAACAGTCTGCCAGCAGATTGTCCTCGTTGTGGCTTCCGCCGTTCCAGACGGGGCCGACTGTGTGGATGATATACTGGCAGGAGAGCCGGTAAGCTTTCGTCAGCTTCGCCTGCCCTGTCTTGCAGCCGCCAAGCAGACGGCATTAAAACAGCAGGTCCGGCCCCGCCGCCCGGTGTATCGCCCCGTCGACG
>CAMWOK010000240.1 GCA_947175845.1 uncultured Lachnospiraceae bacterium
ATCATAAGGTATGATTTATATCCGAAAAAACGCTCTTTGGCCTGTCACAGGCTGTGGGGCGTTTTTTTGTGCGCGCCGGTGAGCGCATGTGCAGCACGGATTGTCCTTGCGGGAAAAGTAGTGTATACTGTTGTTATAAGGAAACGATAAGGAGCGAAAAAATATGACAAACCAGCAGAAAAAACCGTTGCTGTACAGGATAGTCCGAACCATTTTCTATGCGCCGTTCATGCTTGTCTACCATCCCAGACGCGTCAATCGGGCATATATTCCCAAGGAGGGCAGGGCGGTCGTGGCGGGAAATCACAAGCACGCACTCGACCCGATCCTCGTGGACTGCTGCACGAGGCGGACTGTGCATACACTCGCCAAGAAGGATCTCCACGACGGCGCGTTTGGCTGGCTCTTTCGCGGAGTCGGCACGATTCCGGTCGACCTTCGCGCCGCGCACAATAAAGAGGCGCTCAGACAGTCTGTGGAATACCTGGAAAATGACTGTATTGTCAACGTATCTCCGGAGGCAAAGCGCAATTTCACGGACCAGATCCTGCTGCCTTTTAAGTACGGAGCAGTCGTGATGGCAAAGAGATCCCGGAGCAAAATCATACCCTATGCGATTACGGGAGAGTACCGGTTTTTTGGAAATAATCTTAAGATAACCTTCGGGGAACCGCTCGATGTGTCCGCGCTCGCAGTGGAGGAGGCAAATGTGCTGCTATACAATACGATTCAGGCGCTCATACTGCAGGAGCGCGACAGAGCGCATCGGGGAGGGAACAGCCAATGAGACGTCGCAGACTTACGTTTTTGTTGATTCATCCAGAGATATCACGCACACGCTACAATTTTGTCGGCGTCATTGAGAATGAGTGTCTCGAGCTTGAGTACATATCCGCCCTGCTGAAAAAGGAAGGCCACGAGGTCGTCCTCTACGACGGGCAGGTGGAGACTTTTGGCGCAGGTCCGGCCATACAGGAGACGAAGGCGGATGTGGTGTACGTGTGCGGCAGGGCAAGACAGGAAAATTTTATGCTGGAGTACTGTGCGTATGCGAAGGCGTGCAAAGCCATAACCATTATCGGAGGGCTGCACGCACAGTTGTGTTATGAGCGGATGTACCGCCCCTGCGTGGACTTTATTCTGACGACCTTTGACATCTACAGGATACTGGACATTGTGGAGTATGCCGTGTATCACAAGGAGGCCGCGCGCGGGAGGCTGGCGGGCGTCTGCTATCAGAGGGATGGTGCGTGGCATTTTCAGCCGGGAGAGCCATTTGACATCAGGCGGCTGCCGTGGCCGGACAGAAGTTATTTTGACGCCTTTCCCAATCGGTATCAATATCTGGAGCTTGGCCATGCAGCGTGGGTGCGGACTGCGTATGGATGTCCTTACCGATGTGCGTTCTGCCATCGCAACAGGATGAATATGGGGCAGATGAGCGCGCGCGATATCGATGATGTGGTGGAGGAGATCGCACAGATTCGCGCGGAAAACATCTATATTGCAGACGATGATTTCCTGTTTGATACAGACCGGTTGAACCGCTTTGTGGAGGGAGTTCGAAATCGTGGAATCCGCAAGAACTACATCTGTTATGGGAGGGCGGACTATATCGCGCAGAATCAGGAGATGATGCGCAGGCTCAAGGAAATCGGATTATACTATGTGCTTGTAGGGCTTGAGTCCGTGGAGGACGTGTACCTGAAACGGTACGAAAAACGTTCTGATATGAACTGCAATATACAGAGTGTCCGTCTCTGCAATGCGCTTGGACTCCATATTATGGGAATGTTTATCATTGACCCTGATTTTCGCGGGCGGGATTTCAGGGCGATCTACCGATGGATTGAAAAGCACCGGCTGCGTCATGCCGCGCTCTCAATCTTTACGCCGGAGCTGTGCACGCCGATGTATGAGCAGTACAGAGATCGGATGCTCACGGACAATCCCTCACATTTCGACTATCTGCATCTGGTCGTACGCCCCGCAAATATGGGAATCAGGACGTTTTATGTGCACTATTATGTGTTGCTTATCCGTCTTTTTCTCAAGGCAAGGCGCGAGGGCGTGTACGATTTTATCGACTATGGGGCGTATATCCGGTCCTTTTTGGGCGATATGCTTCGGAATAAGCGCAGAAATGACGACGCATAAAGGGAAATCGCGCTCAAAAAGACAATCAGAATGGGAGGGATGGCTATGAAAAAGATTATACCGAGCAGACTTGAGACAGGTCTGCAGAAGCTGCTGTACAGAACTGTAGGTGCGCGGATTCCCGCGCAAGTGACGCCCAACCAGATTACGTTTGCCGGCGCGCTGGGAGGACTTACGGGGATAATCTGCGCCGCGCTATCCATGTGGAACCGGTGGTTTCTCGCAGGGACGATCTGCGGGCTTGCCTGTCATCTCATCTGCGACGATCTGGATGGATATGTGGCGCGGACAAGGAAGATGACCTCCAGGGCGGGCGGATATTTTGACCTGCTGACCGACATTGTGCACATCACGTATTTGATAATAGCGCTTGCCTTTGCGGGGGTGATTCAGTTCTGGACGGCGATATTTATGGTGCCGGTCTATGCGCTGCTGATGTTCACCGCCATGAACTACATCCTGCATCTGGATGAATTTCTGTTTCCGCGGCTTGGCCCGATAGAGACGCATCTGTTTTTTGCGGTAATCTGCGTGGCGGGGATTGCCTGCCGTGACAGCTGGGAAACTGCGCTTGGATTTTCCTGGACGCTGGCCGACCTGATTCTTCTGTCGGGCGGTGCGCTGATGTACTGTGAAATGATACGGCTGCAGATACAGCTGTTTCGGAGGCTGAGCGCGTGCGATAAAAAGGCAGGGAGCGGCACAGCTTTTTCAGAGGGGAGATGCAGGGATGAGGAGCGATAGAGACTGCATTTATATTGTGCTTGTGAAGGCGCATACGGGGCTTGGAAAAGCGGTGCGGCTGCTGTCGGGCGGGTATGTGTACACACACATTGCGTTCTGCAAAGATGACCGTTTTGAGGAGTTTATCACGTTCTCGAGAAGAAGGCATTATGCGCCGTTCGACGCGGGATTCATGCACGAGACGCGCGGCTGTTACTGTTTTGGAAAACATGACCGCGTAAAGTTAAAAATTTTTCGTCTGCCGGTGAATCCGCGCGGCAGACGCAGGGTTTATCGTTTTGTCAGGCAGGTGGAACAGCGGCAGGAAACCTGTCTGTTTAATCTGTACTCCATGATCACGATGCCTGTGCTAAATGGTTTTCGGATTGCGGGCACATACAACTGTATGTCTTTTGTGGGGAAGATTGTGGAGCTGAGCGGGGCGGTGCGCCTCGACAGACCGTATTACCGTTACAGCATTCGCGCGCTCGACGCCCTGTTGGAACCCTATCTGTACACGGAGCGGTACTTCTCTGACACAAAAGCGCACGCAGTGCCGGGATATATGGAAAAAGTGACGCTTTGGTACAATGTCAGAAGTTTTTTGCAGCTGAACAGACAGCTTTTACACAGAGTACTATATAAACATAATACAAAATAACAGAAGGAGGCTGTAATGAGAGCAGTTCTGTTTAATTCGGGAGTGGGAAGCAGGATGGGGGCAATGACCCGCCTGCAGCCCAAGTGCATGGCGGCGCTGTACAACAATGAGACGATCCTTGCACGCCAGATTCGGATTTTAAGCGCGTGCGGCGTCGACGAGTTTGTCGTCACGACAGGGCCGTTTGCGGATCAGATTGAAGCGGCTGTGGCGGACTGTCAGAGACAATCACCCGGTCTGCGATTTGCCTTTGTGCCCAATCCACAGTATCGGACGACAAACTATATTGTTTCCATGTACCTGGCGCGCGGCTATCTGGATACGGACCTTTTGCTGCTGCATGGGGATTTGGTGTTTGACGAAGGTCTGGTGCGTGCGCTGCTTGCCAGTCCGGCGGAGGCGCTGTGTCTGTATCATGAGGATAAAATACTGCCGCGCAAGGATTTCAAGGCGCAGTTCTGTGATGGAATTCTGAAAAAAGTGTCCGTTCATCTTTTTGGCAGGGACTGTTATGCCTTCCAGCCGCTGTACAGGCTTGATGCGGATACAATTCGAATCTGGCGGGACAAGGTCATCTCGTTTGTGGAAGCTGGGAAAAATCAGGTATATGCAGAGGAAGCGCTGAATGAGGTCACATCAAATGTCAGAATCACAGGGATGTCGTACAAAACGCACTACATTGATGAAATTGACAACATGGAGGATTACTGCAGGGTATCTGAGGAGATACGCAGATTTGATAGAATGTTGGATCAGATGAATCACCTCATCAGGTTTTGAGTCATGATTCCTTTATTCCTCAGAATGCTTGTACTTGATTAATTCTCCTGCCTCGACATTGAGATACCAGCACAGCTTACAGATCAGGGCGGCGTCAATCCGCTGGAAATCATCGCGGCAGTACCTGTTGAAGTTGGAACGTGGAATATCCAGATCCTTGCAGATTTGATTTTTGCTGATGCCCTTCGCTTTCAAGATGTCATTGATGCGCAGATATAAATTACCATAATTGTCATTTGTGTGTCTCATATGAAAATCTCCTTTACTTTTCACACATAATTATATATAATGAATGGCAGTATAGCAATTCTCTATAAAGTCACTCACCATATCGTTAGGTATAAGGTTACAGCTCATGTGTGAGCAGGAAGATTGCGTCCCGGATTGGCGGGGCGCAGATTGTAATGGAACAAAGGATGAAGGTGTAATGGGGAAGAATGAATTTAAGGATCGATTATTTGACATTTTGAATGATACAGCAGAGCTTCAGATACAGGATATTGTTGCGGAGGATAATAACGATATCTTAAATGTTTATCTGAGAGATGGAAGCAGGTTCACAATTCATGTGGAGAATGGTGGAAACTGGATTATCCGGGGGGTTTGAGCTAGAGCGTGTTTGAAAAATCATTCCCGCCATCTGTACGTCCCATTTTGCGCGA
>CAMWOK010000241.1 GCA_947175845.1 uncultured Lachnospiraceae bacterium
TTTTACAAAATCTGCCGATAAATAAGATAAGGTATAGTGCTATCTTGACGGTGGAAGGCCGCATTGCCAGCACAGAATATCGGAAAATACGGCGAAGAACCTGAAATCCTGTGATAGCTGTTCCATTGCAGGGTGCAGTTTCTTACATGCGACCAAAGGTCAAGGAGGATAATGGTCATGAGAGTACAACATAATATCAGGGCTGTGAACGCAGAGCGCCAGTTAGGCATGACGGAAGGGATTCTGGGAAAATCTGCAAATAAGCTCTCAAGCGGTTACAAGATCAATATTGCCGCAGATGATGCCGCAGGCTTAAGCATTTCCGAGAAGATGCGCAAGCAGATCCGCGGCCTTACACAGGCGTCAGCAAATTCTGAGGATGGAATTTCCATGATACAGATTGCGGATGGCGCCCTGACGGAAGTACATGATATGATTGACCGGTGCCTGGAGTTGTCCGTCCAGGCGTCGAACGGTACAAACAGTGTGTCGGACAGAGAGAAGATACAGGATGAGATCAACCAGATTATCACGGAGATCGATGCGATCAAGGAGCGCACGAAATTCAATGAGATTTATGTGCTCAAGGGGGTAGGCGTGAATGTGCCGGACCGGGTACAGCGAAGTCTGTTCCCGGTGGGAAGCCTTCCGGACTGGGTGGACTGCCCGGCGATCAAACTGGAAAATGAGGTTGACGGAAAGACGGTATTTTCCGAGACCTATAAGGGAAGTGTCGCCGCGAGCATGGATTTTAAGGAGTTTACACAAGACACGAAGAGTGACTTGTATGGCAAGGGATTCAGTACCACATGCTGTACCTGCGACAAATTTTACTGTGTGGAATTTACGAAGGGTTCCGGCGCGCAGCCTCCGGTTCAGTCGGGAAATTCTTATGTATTCCGGCTGGGGATCGACGATATTCATTCAGCTTCGGATCTCGTCGATGCGATTGTGGAACTCACGAAAAGTCCGACCGGTGTTCCGGGAAAACCAGCGGACCACTTTACCCTGTTGGAGAAAGATCCGACCAATCCAAACAAACTCTGGGTTTATGATGAGCGTTCATGGGCAACCTACAACACAGCGATGAATTGGGGGCTTTTTGCGGCAGGTGTCATGTATGAGCGGGAGGAGATCATTCCAGGCTCACACGAGAATCCACAGCAGATCGCACTGCAGGTGGGGGCGGACACGGGCAATCAGATGATTCTGAATATGGCAGTCATATCGAGCCAGTCGCTCGGCATTGCGGACGTGGATGTTCGCGGGGGATTTGTCTATGACAGACAGATCGTGCGGACTTCCAAGGGAGAGTACAGAAGAATCACGGTCGAGGTCAGCGGCGCAGATCAGGCAATCAAAGCGTTTGGCAAGGCCAAGGACAAGGTCAGTGCGGAGCGGAGCCGCCTTGGGGCATACCAGAACCGCCTAGAGCACACCGTGAACAATCTGGACAATGTAGTCGAGAATACAACCGCTGCCGAGAGCCGGATCCGCGACACAGACATGGCAAAGGAGATGGTCAGGTACTCCAACCGCAATATTCTGCTGCAGTCCGGACAGGCGATGCTCGCCCAGGCAAACCAGTCCAATCAGGGGATTCTCTCCCTGCTGGCAGGATAAAGATCGTACAGGAAAAAACCACCACATATGTGGTGGTTTTTGTTATGATTAGCCTAGCAGGCTGAGCACGCCCTGGTTGGATTGATTGGACTGTGCCAGCATGGACTGGCCTGCCTGCGAGAGGATATTGGCATTGGAGTATTTCACCATCTCTGTGGCCATATCCGTGTCGCGGATCTGACTTTCGGCAGCGGTCGTGTTCTCAACAACGTTATCCAGGTTGTTGATGGTGTGCTCTAAGCGGTTCTGGACTGCGCCGAGCAGGGATCGCTGTGCGGACACGGTGGCGATCGCGTCGGAGATGGAGTCGATCGCGTATGTGGCACTTGAACCGGTTGAATCCTTAACATTCAGGCCGTCGATGCCAAGTCCTGCAGTGTCGAGGGACTGGATCCCCACGCTGATCTTGTTGGTCATGTCGGCGTCCGCGCCTACGTGGAGCGAGAAGTTAAAGTCTTCTTTCACCGTGTACTGGCCCTTGTCAAAGGTGAATGTGACCTTCTTGGCGTCTGTGATGGGTGTTGTATCTTGTGCGGCGGACAGGTCGAGCGTTGTATTGTTATCGGGATCCTTTACGATGATGTCCACTTTGGAGTTCTCTTTGTTTGCCCCGATATTGTTGGCAAGGCCAAGCTCCTGCCGGATCATCTTGTACGCCTGCAGGTCGGTGATGTAGGATGGATTGATATCGTCGATATCATCGCCGCCTTTCAGGGGAGGCACGGGGGGAGTGGGATTGTCATCCACAAGTGTGTGGTATGTTTTTCCGTTGTATATGGCTGTGCTTCCAGCCTGTACCTTGCCCATGATGTTAGAGAGCGTCAGCATATTTTTGTCGGCATTTTCCTGTGCGCTGTCTGTGACGATCGTGTACTGTGTGCCGTCGACATCGATGTGCGCGCCGCCTGCCGCTGCGGCGTTCATGGCATCTTCATTTGCACCGCCCAGGTCATTTGCTGAAAACGCTTCGTTTGTCATGGAACGGATGATGGCATCCTGCGTCAGATCCTCAAAGTGGGAACAGATGGTGTATTCCCTTCCGGCAATCGTGATGCTGTCGCCGAGCTTGAGCGCATCCATCGTAAAAGATGCCTTTGTGGCATTCTGCGTGATGGTTCCGTCAAGGCCGGCATCCTTTGCATTGAGATACCGGGTCACCTTGTCTGTATCCCCTTTCAGAAGATACATTTCGTTAAATTTTGTCGTCTCGGATACACGGTCGATCTCCGTGAGGAGCTGGTCGACCTCGTCCTGGATGGTCTGGCGGTCGGAGAGGGCATTGGTGCCGTTCGACGCCTTGGTCGCAAGCTCGTTCATGCGCTGCAGCATGTCGTGCACTTCGGTGAGCGCACCCTCTGCGGTCTGTACTGCGCTGATGCCGTCCTCTGCGTTCAGCGAAGCCTGTGACAGCCCGCGGACCTGTTTTCTCATTTTTTCGGAGATGGAGAGACCTGCCGCGTCGTCTGCCGCGCGGTTTACCTTGTAGCCCGATGACAGTTTTTCTGCTGATTTGGAGAGTGTTCCCTGTGTGATGCCTAACATTCTGTTGGCGTTCATTGCTCTGAGATTGTGCTGTACTACCATAATAAATACCTCCTTGTGTTTATATGGTGTCTGGTTGACAAATGGTCAGCGCACTACTCCAGGGACAAATCCTTTTGCCCTTGTGGGGTTTCCAGCAGGTACTGCATCCGCCATTCTTTTTGATTGTTTCGGTATATTTGTAAAAAATATACTACTATAATAACATATATATCGGTTGATATCTATATTTTCTTAATCATTTTTTGTGTTTTTTGCCGAATCTGTGCTGCTTGTTTTTCAAAACGGGGAATTTATCGTGCTGTGCGCTTAATTTTTCTGTTGTTTTTTGAACCATTTTCGTATAAAATAAAGATATACCATTAATTTTTCAATAAAATTTGACGATATAGTAAATGAAAATATTTTGATTGCAGTTTATTTCGATGAAGTTGGTAGCTGTTTGGGACAGAATTTTGCAGTGCAGGGATGAGAGGACTGAACGGTTATGAGAATTGCATGATGAATGCACATGCGTGACATGGAGGTGATTAGCATGTATATGGAGCCTATATCAAGGGGGAAAACCCGACAGCAGACAGTTTCGACCACTCAGACCGCAAAGACAAAAAAGACGCCTGAGCAGTCAGCGGCACCGAGAGCTGTGGAGGCCAGGAAAACAGAGTCCATGGACGGAGCAATGGATGTACAGATCGCAAAGGAATCAGATGAATCAGTTACGTTGTCTATACAGGCTGACAAAAAGCAGCTCATCGATGACCAGAAGGATGTCAACCCTGACAAACTGAAGAAAGTTGTGGAGAAGGCTGTTGCATCGCTGCCTCATTATTCCGATGCAAAGTTTGGCGTTCATGAGAAGACAAATCGCATTATCATCAAGCTGGTGGACAGGGACACACAGGAAGTCATCAAGGAGTTTCCGCCCGAGAAGACGCTGGATCTGCTGGCGAAGCGGATGGAGCTTGCAGGCGTGCTGGTTGACCAGAGAATGTGATAAGACAAAGCAGTGTTAAATTGGAGGGATTACAATGTCAGATTTATTGAGAATGACGGGTATGTATTCAGGTATGGATACGGATGCGGTAATACAGCAGCTGATCAAGGCAAAGTCACAGAAGGTTACAACCCTCAAGCATGATCAGAAGAAACTGGACTGGAAGATATCCAAGTGGCAGGATTTAAATAAGCGGATCTACAAGCTCTACACAGGCACGCTGTCCAACATGCGACTGACGGGAAGCTATGCGAAGAAGAAGACAAAGGTTTCAGATCCCACGAAGGCGACGATCACGGCTGGTGAGGCTGCTGTCAACGGCACACAGACCCTGCATGTGAAGCAGACCGCCGCGTCAGGGTATCTGACGGGTGCTATGGTATCCAAGAAGGTACAGAAGGTGACAGGCGACACCACATTGAAAGAACTGGGCGTGACAGGCGGTTCGATGAATGTCACGGTTAACGGGTCTGTTGTGGGCAGTGTAAATATCAATCAGGATGACAGTATTGATACATTTATATCGAATTTCAATTCCCAGTTTGCCGGTGATGATATTAAGATGACCTTTGAGAATGGAAAGATCACTGTGTCGGGCGCAAACGGAGGCGATCCTGCAGGCGGTGCGCAATTCGGTTTTGATTCCGTTGGACCGACAGGGGTAAGTCCGGTCTGGGCACTCGGCTTGTCTGATATGACGACATCTGACAATGTGAGCGGGTCCACCACCGGTAAGAAAATCCGTATCACGGGAAGCTCCGAGAAGGACGAGACAAACACGACGCTGGAAGAGCTGAATATCATGGGCGGCAAACTGACA
>CAMWOK010000242.1 GCA_947175845.1 uncultured Lachnospiraceae bacterium
ACGAGGAGGAGTCCGCACAGTTCCGCGAGCGCTGGAAGGAGCTGCTGGCAAAGGGAGACCCCTACTACAACCCCAATTTTTCCCTCGACCACAGCGATTATTCCCTGAAAATTAATTTGGATTAAAATTGGATGAAATACGCGTATCAACTTGAAAAATTTCCAAATTTTTGGTTTAATAGAGATGGAACATAGTGCAATATTACAACGCACTGATTTTATTGAATTTATGTGGAGGTAGCAGTATGGGTTTTATGGATGAATTTAACTTCTGGCTCAATGATGACTATTTTGACCAGGCAACGAAGGATGAGCTCTTGGCGATCAAGGACAATGAGAGCGAGATCGAGGATCGGTTTTACAAGGAGCTTGAGTTTGGAACCGGCGGACTCCGGGGTGTGATCGGCGCAGGCACAAACCGCATGAACATCTACACCGTGAGAAAGGCATCACAGGGCCTTGCAAACTATATCATCAAGGCAGGCGGACAGGACAAGGGTATTGCTATCGCATACGATTCGCGTTTTATGTCGCCGGAATTTGCAGATGAGGCGGCGCTGTGCATGGCAGCAAACGGGATCAAGGCATACGTGTTTGAGTCGCTCAGACCGACGCCGGAGCTGTCGTTTGCGCTCAGGACGCTCGGCTGCATCTCGGGAATCGTCATCACGGCAAGCCACAATCCGCCTGAGTACAACGGATACAAGGTTTACTGGGAGGACGGCGCACAGATTACCGCACCCAAGGACAAGGACATCATCGGCGAAGTGAAGGCTGTGACAGACTACCACACCGTGAAGACGATGGACAAGCAGGCTGCCATCGAAGCCGGTCTGTACAAGGTGATCGGCGCGGAGATTGACGACGCATACATGGCGGAGCTCAAGAAGCAGATTATTCATCCGGACGTGATCCAGGCCGTTGCGGACGATATCCGGATCGTGTACACGCCGCTGTGCGGCACAGGCAACAAGCCGGTCAGAAGAATTCTCTCCGAGCTTGGATTCAAGAACGTGTACGTCGTTCCGGAGCAGGAGAATCCGGATCCGAAGTTCACGACGCTCGACTATCCGAATCCCGAAGATCCCAAGGCGTTTACATATGCCTTGAAGCTTGCGAAGGAAAAGAACGCGGACATCGTGCTGGCGACGGACCCGGATGCGGACAGACTCGGCATCTACGCGCTGGATACGAAGAGCGGAGAGTACAAGGCATTTACAGGAAACATGTCGGGAATGCTGATCGCGGAATACATCCTGAGAGAGCGCAAGGCGACAGGCACGATGCCGGAGAATCCCGCGCTTGTCACCACGATCGTCACGACCAACATGACGGCGCCGATCACAAGGGAGTACGGGGTGAAGCTGATCGAGGTGCTCACAGGCTTCAAGTTTATCGGAGAGCAGATCAAGCTGTTTGAGCAGACAGGATCCAACAACTATGTGTTTGGTCTCGAGGAGAGCTACGGCTGCCTGGCAGGAACCCATGCGCGGGATAAGGACGCAGTCGTTGCAGTGATGTGTCTGTGCGAGGTGGCTGCGTGGTGCAAGAAGAATGGAAAGACCCTGTACGACATGATGCTGGATGTCTATGAGAAGTACGGCTACTACAAGGAGACACAGTACGCCATCACGATGAAGGGAATTGACGGCACCAGACAGATTGCGGCACTCATGGATAAGTTCCGCAACAATCCGCCGAAGAACTTTGGCGAACTCGACGTGGTGCGCGTAAGAGACTACGAGAATGACGTTGTCACAGAGCTTGAGACCGGCAAGACCTACCCGACAGGGCTGCCCAAGTCCAACGTGCTCTACTTTGATCTCACAAACGATTCCTGGTGCTGTGCGAGACCTTCCGGCACGGAACCGAAGATCAAATTCTATATGGGTGTGAAGGGCACAAGCCTCGAGGATGCCCAGAAGAGGGTCGAAGACCTGACAAGCGCAGTCAAGGCTGTGATAGAAGAATAGCAGGATGGAAACCGGACGGCTGCGACATGGCCGTCTGGTTTCATTTCAGCGTGGAGGAGACGGATGAACAAATTATTTGCGCAGATTATGAAGTTTGGCGTGGTGGGTGTGATCTGTTTTGGCATCGACTATGCGATTGGAATTGCGGTATTGAATATTATTGTGAAGCTGGGGGGACAGAGCCTGCCTGCCGCTATGGCCGGATCAGCGCTGGGCTTTACAGTTTCTGTGATCATAAATTACATTTTGAGTTTCCGGTTTGTGTTTGAGCGGAAGGAGAATCTCAACTACAAGACAGAGTTTGCTGTATTTGTCGTGCTGAGTGTGATCGGGCTGGGACTCAATCAGCTGATTATCTGGGTCTGTATGGGACCGATCTACGGCGGCGTGGCGTTTCTGCGCAGGATTCTGAGTTACAATTTTGCCTACACGGGCGCAAAGGTGATTGCGACGGCGGTCGTGATGGTCTACAATTTTGTCTCCAGAAAGATTTTTCTGGAAAAAAAATAGCTGCAGTCAAACCTGGATATAATAAGCGGGAAAACAGGCGGGAGGATAAAGAGTTGCGATGTCACTGACACAAAATATCAGAAAGACAATAAACTATAGTAAGAAAAATGGGTACGGCGAGGCCATTGTCGCGGCGTGGGAACGGGTTACGGCAAAGTACTATGCGGACTATGACTATCGTGCGCCCGACGCGGAGACGCTGGGGCGGCAGAGGGCTGACAGGAGTGTGTCGGATCTGAAGTTTTCGATACTCGTGCCGGCCTTTGAGACGCAGGGCGCCTACATGAGCGCCCTGATCGACAGCTGTATCGCGCAGACCTATGAAAACTGGGAGCTGGTGATTGCGGACGGGAGTGCGAGCGATGTGGTTCAGAATACGGTAGGGGTGTATCAGGATGCGCGCATCCGGTATGCCAGGCTGGATGGAAATGACGGCATAGCCGAAAACACCAACCGGGCAATCGAGCTCGCCACAGGGGATTATTATGGGCTGCTTGACCATGATGATCTGCTGACGGCGGATGCGCTGTATGAGATGGCCCATGCCATCAGGGAAAAAAGGCCCATACTGGCGTACTCTGACGAGGATAAATGTGATGAGGCGGGGAGGCGTTTTTATGATCCGCATTTTAAGCTGGATTTCAATCTCGATCTGCTTCTCACCAACAATTACATCTGTCATTTTATGGTGGTGCGGGCGGATGTGCTCAAAAAAATGCAGATCCGGAAAGCGTATGAGGGATCGCAGGACTATGACATCATCCTCCGCGTGGTGAGCAGCCTGATGCTGCGGGAGCGGGAAAACAAGGGCGCAGAGCCGGTGGAGCGCGCGGTGGTGCATGTGCCGAAGGTGCTTTACCACTGGCGCTGTCATGAGAATTCCACCGCGGACAATCCGCAGAGCAAGATGTACGCCTACGAGGCGGGAAAAAAGGCGCTGATTGACTTTGCGTCGCGCATGGGCTGGAAAGTGCATGTCCGCCACAACAAGCACCTTGGCTTTTACCGCATCGAGTACGGGGACAGTGTGCTCAACCACAGACCGGACCTGGCGGCGGTGGGCGGCCTGGCTGCCAGACACGGCAGGGTGGTTTCGGGAAGCTATCGGGGACAGCCGTTATTGTATGCAGGTTATATGAACAGAATGGATTTGTACCAGAATACAGGACAGCTGGACATTCGAAATATGGCGGTCAACCGGGCATTTCAGGAGACGTATGAGCGCGTCACGGGACACCCCTACGCGAGCACGCTCGCCACGGAGAACCGGGAGCTGCCGCAGTGGATGCAGGAGCTAGAGCGGACGGCAGGAGGGCAGGAAAAGCTTGCAAAACTTGGAGCGAGACTCTGCGCGGAGCTGACCCGCGGCGGAGCCAGACTCCTGCTCGACCCAGTGTGTGTAAGGAAGGTCTGACAATGGTAAAATCAACGATCGTGATACCCAACTACAATGGGATTCAATATATCCAGGCGTGCCTCGAGAGCCTGTACGGAGGGACGGCAAAGGAGATTGCGGTCATCGTGGTGGACAACGCATCGACAGATGGCAGCATGGAGCTTGTGCGGGATCGGTTTCCGCAGGTGCAGCTGATTGTCAATCAGCAGAACACAGGGTTCAGCCATGCGGTGAACCAGGGAATCCGGGCGAGTGTGACGCCGTACGTCATCCTGCTCAACAACGACACGCAGGCAGGGCTTTCCTTTGTGCATGAGCTCGAGAATGTGATGGACAGCGATCCGCACAAAAAGGTGTTCTCGGCAGCGGCGAAGCTTGTGTCTCTGTACGACAGGGACAAGACGGACGACGCGGGGGACTACTACTGTGCGCTGGGATGGGCGTTCGCGCGGGGAAAGGGAAAGGCGCCGGAGCGCTACAGTGCGGACTGCGACATTTTTGCCGCCTGTGCGGGCGCTGCAATCTATCGCAGGGAATTGCTGGAAGAAAGTCAGGTGGGACTGTTTGACGAGGAACACTTCGCCTATTTTGAGGACATCGACATCGGCTACCGCGCAAAAATTTATGGATACAGAAACAAATTTGCGGCAAACTCTATAGTATATCATGCGGGGAGTGCCACGAGCGGTTCGCGGTACAACGCATTCAAGACCGGACTGGCATCGCGCAACAGTATTTATTTGATTTACAAGAATATGCCGATCGGGCAGATTTTGCTGAACCTGCCGCTTCTGACCGCAGGATTTTTGGTCAAGACAGTGTTTTTTGCCAGAAAAGGAATGGGAAGGGAATATGTGTCAGGGCTCGTCAAAGGAGTGATGCTTTCGCTGAGTCCTGCAGGAAAAAGACACAAGCTGAAATTTGACAGGGGCAGATTCGGTCATTACGTGTCGATACAGATGGAACTTTGGAGGAATTTGGGCAGACTTTTTGGCTGAATAAAAAAAAAGTTGTACTTTTTGCTCAAATATTGTAGAATGAAATGAGTTAAATTC
>CAMWOK010000243.1 GCA_947175845.1 uncultured Lachnospiraceae bacterium
TTATTGAGGAGCTTGCAAACCATGACTACGACACGTTGTCTGTGGGCGGTGTGGCTTTTTTTGACAAGCGCTCGGATCTTGGCAGGGTGTTTCCGGCCTGCTTTCAGAAAAGCTACTGGAATCCGTCCTTTGGCTGTCCTGTGAAAGACAGTACCAGAAATCAGGTGGATTTCATCCTGCAGAAGGCTGCCAGGGCGGACGGGGATCAGCACATTTTTCTGTATCTGAATGTGGATGCGATTCACTATCCGAATTGGTTTTATCTCGAGGGCGCTTCCGGCGACAGCGTGCAGAGCCATGCGGCGGCGCTCCGGTATGTGGACGGGGAGCTTGGCAGGTTGTTTGCGGAGTGGAAAAAGCTGCGGGGCAGCACGTTTGTTATCTGCTGTTCCGACCATGGAACCTGCTATGGCGAGGATGGCTGTCAGTTCCACGGCATCAGCCATCCGGTGGTCAACACAGTTCCCTATAAGCATTTTTTCCTGTAATTGATCTTGATTTGTGAAAGAGGGGTATGAGCGATGAATCCCTATATTCAGTATATGTACAGCTACCCGCACAAGACCGCTTACCGCCCGCTGGCAGGTATTCGCCTGAATGATTACGCTTCCGCGCTGGCAGGCGGCGGGCATGGTCTGTACCTTCACATTCCATTCTGCGAGTCAAAGTGCGGGTACTGCAATCTGTTTTCAGTGACCGGCATGGGGCAGGAGGCGGCAGACTGCTATCTGGATGCTGTAGAACGCCAGAGTGCGCAGTATCAGGAGGTTCTGGACTGCGTTGGGGCGGAGTTTTCAGAGCTGGTAATAGGCGGGGGAACGCCGCTGGCGCTGGCAGAGGCACAACTGAAACGCATGTTCGAAAACCTGCATACGTATTTCCATTTCAGGAAAGGGCCGGACGTGGTGGTGGAGACGGCTCCCAACCAGACCACGATAGAGAAGCTTGCGGTCTTAAAGCGCGCGGGCGTGTCGCGCGTCAGCATGGGCGTCCAGAGCTTTTCGGACCAGGAGCTATCGGCGCTGGGCAGACAGCACAATGCAAAAAGCGCGCAGGAGGCGCTCGAGCGGATTAAAACCTTTGACTTTCCCTGTGTCAATATAGATTTCATCTACGGGATTCCGGGGCAGACACAGGCAAGCCTGCTGGAATCGTTAAAGGAAGCCCTGCGGTTTGAGCCGGAGGAAATTTTTTTGTATCCACTGTATGTGAAACACGGGGCGCGCATGGAGCGGGAAGGAGCCGTTCTGGATCCGGAATCCGCCTTTGGACAGTACCTAGAGGCGAGCGGGTTTCTGCGCGCGGAGGGATACCGGCAGGACTCCATGCGGCGGTTTGTGCGGCAGGGCACGGCGCGGGCCTTTTCTGAGTGCGGTTTTGGCACTTCGATTGGACTGGGCTGCGGCGGGAGAAGCTATCTGGGAAACCTGCATTTTTGTACGCCCTATGCGGTCACCAGAACCGCGTGTATCGCGCGCCTGAAAGACTATGAGGACACGAAGGACTTTCTGGAAATCCCGCACGGGATTCTTTTGTCGGAGGAAGAGCAGAAAAGGCGCTATGTGATTCGTCATCTGCTGATTCGTCCCGGAATCGAGACAAGACGCTATCGGGAACTTTTTGGGCGGGATGTGCTTGACGCGTTTCCGGTGCTGCGCGGGTGGATAGAACAGGGATTTGCCGCCCTTGAGGAGCGGGCGGGAGAGGCCGGGGCGCATAGTTATCTTGCGCTGACGCAGAGGGGGCTTGGACTTTCTGACTGTCTTGGCCCACAGCTGATTTCCCCCGAAGTAGATCAGGCAATGCGCGAATGGGAGGCCATGTATGGACAAGCACATGATTCTGTACCGCGGCAGCCTTAAGAGCTGCAACTACCACTGTTCCTACTGTCCGTTTTCCAAGCATCCGATGTCAGCGCGGGAGCTTGAGCGGGACAGAAAGCAGTGGTTTTCTTTTGTTGACGGCCTGCGCAAAAAGGCAGGTTCGTTGAATGTCGGGGCGCTGATGGTGGTGCCGTACGGCGAGGCGATGATTCATTCCTGGTACTGGGAAGGGCTGGCGCAGCTGAGCGCACGCACAGAGCTGGACGCGGTGGGGATACAGACGAATCTGAGCTTTCCCATCCATGACTTTCTGGATTGCTATCTCCGCGCAGGAGGAGCGCTGGACAAACTGAGGCTGTGGGCGACATTTCATCCGGAAATGACAACTGTGTCAGAATTTTCGGCCAGATGCAGGGCGCTTTGGGAAAAGGGCGTCCTGCTCTGCGCGGGAAGTGTCGGTGTGCCAGAAAACCTGGAGGTGCTGCAGGAGCTGAAACGAGCGTTGGCCTTTGAGACAGACATTTATCTGTGGGTGAACAGAATGGACGGTCTGCGGCGTCCCTACACGCAAAAGGAGCGCGCGGCATTTGTGGAGATCGATCCCTATTTTGGGCGGGAGCTGGTGCCGGTTGCGGCGGACGCGGCGCAGTGCCGCGGGCGGTTGTTTGTGGAGGCGGACAAAACGCTGCGCGCCTGCAATATCAGCGCCGTGTCAAAAGTGCACAAAGACTGGGAGACACTGGAAACGATCCCGGAACCGGAGTGCAGCCGGAGGCAGTGTTCCTGTTACCTGGCGCACGGAGGGAGGGCAGATTTTATGAATCAGATATTGTTCGGTCCCTACCCGCTGTTTCGGATACCGCGCCGCCCGAAGGCGGTCTTTCTGGATATCGTGGGGACGCTGCTGCCCGCAGGAAGCCTTGCCGGAGGCAGTACCGCCCGCAAGGCAGATGTCCCGGCGGACATTGCTGCGGGACTCGAGGCGCTTGCAGAGGAAAAAATCCCCCTGTTTTTTGCGACGACGCTGCCTTACCGAGAGGCAATGGCGCGCTGTCACAGCGTGCGCCATCTGTTTTCTGGCGGTATTTTTGCAGGCGGGGCGCATCTTGTTACCAGGCGCCCGTTTTCAGAGAGAGAATATTTCTGCGAACTGGATGACGCTTGGCTCGCAGACCTGACTGCCAGAGAGAAGGCTTCTGGTTTTCGTGTGTTAACGTACCGAAACCAGGGGAAGCTGTATAAGGTGTCGCTGCTGCGCCCGGCGCACAGACCGTGGACGCTGCAAGAGGCCAAGATGCTTATGTGCAGTATCCCGTTTTCGGGGGAGAAGGTGCGGTATTACATAGAGGGTAGCTGTCTGCAGGTGGTCGCTGCGACCGCGTGCAAGGCGCAGGGAGTTAAGACGATCTGCCGCTGGCTTGGGATTTCCCCAGGGGATGCGGCGGCGGCGGGGGATTCGCAGGAGGACGCAAAGATGCTGTCTTAAACAAATCTTAAACATTTACCCAATTGGAACTTAAAAGAATATCAGCTATACTTTTTAATGTGCAGGGGAGCAGGGCGCTTTCCCGCGCGATTGTAAAAATGTGAACCGGGGAGAGAGTAAAATGTACAATGTGCTGGTGTGTGATGATGAGAAGGATATTGTGTCGGCGTTAAAGATTTATCTGACTGCCGAGGGGTATCAGGTGTATGAAGCCTGCAATGGACAGGAAGCGCTGGAGGTGCTTTCGCGGGAGGAGATTCATCTGGTGCTCATGGATATCATGATGCCTGTGATGGACGGAATCACAGCTATGGTGAAGCTGCGGGAGCGCAGCAATGTGCCAGTCATCATGCTGACGGCAAAGAGCGAGGATACCGACAAGGTGTTAGGGCTCAATATCGGTGCGGACGACTACGTGACGAAGCCGTTTAATCCGGTGGAGCTTCAGGCGCGGGTGAAATCCCAGCTCAGGCGCTACATGCAGCTTGGCAGCGGCGTGGCGCCCAGGGCGAGTGAGACGCTGGTCATCGGCGGCATCGAGCTGGACGACCGCACCAAGGAAGTGACGCTCGACGGCGAGCGGGCGTCTCTGACACCGACAGAGTACGATATTTTGAAACTTCTCATGGAAAACCCGGGAAAAGTGTACTCTCCGGCGCAGATTTATTCCGCCGTGTGGAATGACAGCCCGTATGGAACAGAAAATACGGTGGCAGTTCACATCCGGCATCTGCGGGAAAAGCTCGAGTACAATCCGGCGGAGCCAAGATATCTGAAATCCGTCTGGGGCAGGGGCTATAAGCTGGAGGAGTAAGAAGAACAGTCAATCGGATTAAAAGGTAAAAAAGGGTGATGTTTCAGTGAAAAAATTAAGAGGGTCAGTCTTGGCCAAGATGACAGCGTGGATACTCTGCATCGTATCCGTGCTGGGGAGCGTGGGGTTTGGAATCTGTCTGCTGATTGGAGTGGAGGGGAACCTGTTCAGCCAGACGCGCGACGAGGTGCGCAGGGAAGCATATGAGTATGTCAACTGGATGTATTCCATAGAGGCATACGCAAGCCGCGGCAGCAGTACAAACGCGCAGCGCCTGCGGGAAAATTATTTTCAGTACGGCATTGTCAACGCAGAGAGTTTAAAAGGCATCAATTTTCATGACAGACAGGCGTATCTGGACACAAACATGACGGACGAGGAACTTGCCGCGATCGATCCGGATCAGCTTTTTCTCTGCATTATGGCAGAGGAGGAAGACGGAAGCTTTTCAAAGAGAAATTACGGTTATTACGGCAGCTATGATGACATCGCGTCGCTGGATGCTGTAAACCGCGAATGGATTGAGGATAACCGGTGGACGTATCTCTACGCGGATCGAATCTGCTTTGACGTGGCGAAGGGGATCATCTATTACCGGGCGGAGGGAAATTACTATCCGGTTCAGAATGTGTCCCTGTGCTATGAGGATTCCGATGAAAAGACTGTCTACAATTACAACTATGATTTTATCAGTCAGGGGTATCAGCTCAACTATGAGAAACAGGGCGAAAGCGCGGCGTGGGAAAATGCGCTTTTGCAGGATTTTGCGTCGGACGGGACAGCGGTGGCAGAGGCAGAGGT
>CAMWOK010000244.1 GCA_947175845.1 uncultured Lachnospiraceae bacterium
TATTTTTGTCCCTGAAGAACTTACAATTTGGGCTTGTGGCGATTGCCACTTTTGATGAATTAAAAAGGTGTAAAGCTTTATTAATTTAATAAGACCTTACACCTTTTTGGTCAGTGGTTACTGTATAATTGTGGTTAAAGTGTTATATCTTCAACATTCACTCCCAAAGATGATAACTTTACAGTTACTACTTTAATTTGATAGTCAAGTTCTGCGTTTTCACTGTTTCCATTTGCTTTTTTGATTCTTTGTAAATCTGTGTATCTGTCAATAGTTACTGTAATTAATTCTTTATCAGAAACTTCTTGTACCATCCTTTCACCTCCTTTTTAATAAGTAACTGTTATTTGCTACTATATTTATTATAGAGGATTATGTAAAAGGTTTAAAGACTTATATTACGGAACATTTATCGGCAATTTATACTGCTTATCAGGTTTTTATGGGAGCAACAATGGCTGTCGAACTTAAAGATAGAAGCAATTTCTCATTAAAAAAAGCAATGTTTCACGTGAAACATTAATTTTTGTATAGCATATCAAACGTATTAGTGGTATAATAAAGTACATCGAATAAGATTAATTTTTGCAGGTAAGATAAAGCATTGGATTTATGGAGGAGAATAATGGGGAGAATTATTGCAATTGCAAATCAAAAGGGTGGTGTTGGAAAAACCACGACTTCTATCAATTTGTCTGCATGTATTGCGGCAAAGGGAAAGAAAGTATTAGTCATAGATATCGACCCACAGGGAAATACTACAAGTGGATACGGTATTGAAAAGAATGAGTTGGAAAATACAATTTATGAATTGATATTAGGCGACTGTTCGATAGAAGACTGTATTTTGAAAGAAGTGCTCCCAAACATTTCCATTCTGCCATCCAATGTAAATTTAGCTGCCGCAGAGATTGAATTAATCGGTGTGGAGAGAAAAGAATATATATTAAAAAATGAAGTAGACTGGGTGAAGGATCGATATGATTTCATTATAATTGATTGTCCACCGTCGTTGAGCCTGCTCACAGTGAATGCAATGACCACAGCAGATTCCGTATTGGTTCCAATACAGTGTGAATACTATGCACTGGAGGGGCTGAGCCAGTTAATACATACAGTCAATCTCGTAAAAGAGCGGTTAAATCCGGAATTGGATATGGACGGTGTAGTTTTTACGATGTTTGATTCACGCACAAATCTCTCATCACAGGTGGTGGAGAATGTGAAAAGCCATCTGAGTCAAAAGATTTATAATACACTCATTCCCAGAAATATCAGACTTGCGGAAGCGCCAAGCTACGGTAAGCCGATCAATATGTATGATCCAAAATCAGCGGGGTCAGAGAGTTATATGGCGCTGGCGGATGAGGTGATTCGAAATAACACTTAATATTGTAGTCAGAAAATTGAAAGATTATTACTAAGGGGAGAGAGAAATGGCACAAAGAGGACTGGGTAAGGGTCTCGATTCGCTGATACCTGCGTCGGGCAGGAGTGAGAGTAAAGAAGTTAAACAGGCAGAAACGGTTGTAAAGATTGCAAAGGTTGAACCAAACAGAGATCAGCCTCGCAAAAATTTTGACGAGGATGCACTGCAGGAACTGGCTGATTCGATCAGACAGTTCGGACTGCTTCAACCAATTCTAGTACAGGATAGAAAGGATTACTATGAGATTGTAGCCGGCGAGAGAAGATGGAGGGCGGCAAAGCTTGCAGGGCTTAAGGAAATTCCTGTGATCGTTCGCAATTATTCAAGTCAGGAAATTGTGGAGATTTCACTGATTGAAAACATTCAGAGAGAGGACTTAAATCCAATTGAGGAAGCGATGGCATACAAAAGGCTTCTGGAAGAATTTCATCTGAAACAGGATGAGGTGGCAGAGCGCGTCTCCAAGAGCAGGACAGCAGTTACGAACAGTATGCGTCTGCTAAAGCTCTGTGACAGTGTACAGCAGATGATTATTGATGACATGCTCTCTACAGGTCATGCGCGCGCACTGATTCCAATTGAGGACGAGGAGCTGCAGCTGCAGCTTGCGCAGAGAATCTTTGATGAGAAACTGAGTGTGCGGGAAGTGGAGAGGATTGTCAAGAACATCTTAAAACCGGAGGAGGAAAAATCAAAGAAGGAGAAGCCACCGCAGAGTATTCTATATATTTACCAGGACATTGAAAATCGGTTAAAAGAGAGGCTTAGCAGAAAAGTTGCGATCTCGTCAAAGGGCAAAAATGGAACAGGAAAAATCGAGATTGAATTTTATTCTAATGATGATTTGGACCATTTGATTGAATTACTTTCGAATATGAGTGTATAACAGGAGAAACAGATGAACAGTTATTTTTTAAACAGCTTAGGATTAGGAAATTTCGATATTGGATATCTATTTCTTGGACTTGCAGCAGTCAGTGTGTTACTGTTGATACTGATTGTCATAACGTTTGTGCAGATAGGAAAATTCAAGAAAAAATATACAAAATTTATGCTTGGCAAAGATGGTGCGAACCTTGAGAATGACATCATGACATTGTATGAAGACAACAAATACATGAAACTCAGCATTGACAGAAACAGAGAAGACATCAAGGCACTGTACAAAAAGCATGAAGCGACATTTCAAAAGATTGGCCTCGTGAAGTATGATGCTTTTACGGAAATGGGTGGTAAACTTAGTTTTGCTTTGGCTTTACTGGATGAAAAAAATGATGGTTTTATCATCAATTCGGTACACAGTTCAGAAGGCTGCTACTCTTACACAAAACGGATAAAGGACGGAGATTCCCAGCTCGCACTCAGCAATGAGGAGAAAGTGGCAGTTGAGCGAGCTGTCAACGGAAATGCGTCAGATATGTGAACAGAAGGTTATGGTCTGGCAGGAATGACTGTAACGACAGAAAAAAATTCATAAAAAAGAATGGGGGATTCTGAAATGAAGCTAATTACAGTTGAAGATTTGCGGGAAGGCAATGTTATTGCCAGTGATGTTCTTCTTGAAGATTACACAGTGGTATTGAGTAAAGGTACTGTGATTAAAGGACCATATATTGAAAAGCTGCGGGAGATGGGAATTTTTACGGTATATATCGAGGAACCGCAAGACCAGGAGAAAGCGCCGGCTGCGCCCAAACCAGCCGCACCCAAACCGACTGCACCAGCACCGCAAAAACCGGCCGCAAAAGCGCCAGCCGCACCCAAACCGGCTGCACCAGCACCGCAGAAACCAGCTGCGCCGACAGAACAAAAACCTGCACCGAAAGCAGCAAAAAGCAAACTGCCTATGGAAAAAGTCACCATTCTGCGCGATGATGTGGAGGAGCAGGTTAAAAATAAGATAAAGGATATTTTGGAACTGCATGTGTACCAGCAGACAGAAGGACTGGAAAAAATAGCAGACACCGCACAGAATATTATAACAGATATTTTGGAGGAAGAGGAGGTCGTGGAGAAGGTATACGACGTGAAGGAGAGAAGTGCGGATATCTATGAGCACTCACTTCAGGTGTGTACAATTGCCACGCTGATCTCACTGAAGCTTGGTCTGACAAAGAAGCAGGTCTATGACATCAGTGTCGCGTCGCTGATTCACGATCTTGGCCTGCGGTATCTGGTAGTGCGGTATGAGAATCAGGATATTAATTTCCTTCCGGCAAAGGAGCAGGAGGAGTACAAAAAGCATCCGATCTACGCGTATACGGCGATCAAAAATGAGACGTGGCTCTCAGATGTCGCTAAGGAAATTGTGATGAATCATCATGAACGCAAGGATAAATCCGGTTATCCGCTCGGCACGGATCTTGTGTCGCGCATGACGCAGATTGTAGCGGTGTGCGATGAATTTGACGAGCTGATCTGCGGGATTGGTAAGGCGAGAGTGCGCGTTCATGAAGCCATCAACAATATCAGAAATTACAGTGGTATCTGGTATGACGCGGATATTGTGGAGGCATTTTTACAGCTGATTGCAGTTTATCCGTTCGGATCGAAAGTGAGAACCAACAGAGGCGAGATCGGCATTGTTATGCGCCAGAATCCGCATTTTCCGGAGAGGCCGGTTCTTCGTATTGTGGAGGACAAATTTGGTCAGGCGATTCATACAGAGTTGATTGTTGACCTGATTAAAGATACCACAGTAGTGATTCAGGAAGTAGTAAAATAAAAAATTGAGGAGTACAATGCAATGATAGACATTAAGTTTTTACGGGAAAATCCAGAGACAGTAAGAGAGAACATCAAAAAGAAATTTCAGGATCACAAGCTTCCCCTTGTCGACGAGGTGATTGCGCTCGACGCACAGGCCAGAAAAACACAACAGGAGGCAGACAATCTTCGCGCGGAGCGCAACAGGCTTTCCAAACAGATCGGCGCACTGATGGGACAGGGAAAAAAGGATGAGGCAGAGGAAGTCAAAAAGCAGGTAAACGCGCAGGCAAAGACGCTAGAAGAGCTTGCTGAGCGGGAGAAGGAGCTGAGCGAAAAAGTCACAAAGATCATGATGACAATTCCCAACATCATTGATCCGAGTGTTCCAATTGGAAAAAATGATGAGGAGAACGTCGAGGTTCAGAAATACGGAGAACCAGTTGTCCCTCCATTTGAGATTCCCTATCACACAGATATTATGGAGCGGTTTAATGGAATTGATCTGGACAGTGCGCGGAAGGTTGCCGGAAATGGATTCTATTATTTGATGGGAGATATTGCCCGGCTTCACTCAGCAGTGATTTCCTATGCGCGTGATTTCATGATCGACCGGGGATTTACTTACTGTGTACCTCCGTTTATGATTCGAAGCAATGTCGTGACAGGCGTGATGAGTTTCGATGAGATGGACGCCATGATGTACAAGATCGAGGGCGAGGATCTGTATCTGATCGGTACAAG
>CAMWOK010000245.1 GCA_947175845.1 uncultured Lachnospiraceae bacterium
TTTTCCCGCGCCGTTGCTTCCGATATAGCCGACCATCTCCCCCTCGCGAATCGCTAATGAGACGTCATCCACGGGAGTTTTGTGCACAGTCTCCTTCGAAAAAAGCCCCCTGACTTGCCCCTTAAAGCCCGGATAGTGCTTCGCCGTCACAAACTCTTTGCGGACATGGTTCAGTTCGATTAGATTTTCACTCATTTTCGTGCGCTCCTGTTCGTATTTGGTTGTATCCTTCTCACCCTGTAATTCTTTTTTCTAACTATAGCACAACTGTTCTGCAATTTCAAGTTTGTATTCTTTTCCCCCACCGCAAAGAAATTTATGCCAGGTCATCCCTGAGCGCATCAATAATATTTTCTTTTCTGATTTTGCTGGTGGCATACAGCATTGTGATAAAAACGATACAAAATACGCCAAGTACACTGACAATCATACTTTTCCACGGAAACTGATACGCGAACCCTTCAAGCTGCTCGCTCATCACCATTCCCTTGTAAATCAGCCAGGAGAGCATACCTGCAATCGGCACCCCGGCCTGCAGTGTGCGCAGCCCGTAAAAGAAGCATTCAAAATTCATCATCCGGTTAAATCCCCGCTCCGACATCCCAACAGAGCGCAGCATGGCAAGTTCCCGCCTCCTGATACGAATATTGGTCGAGATGGTATTGAATACATTTGCGGCTGCAATCAGCGTGATCATCGCGCTGAATGTGCACGTAAACACATCCACAACAAAAGTTGCGCTGCGGAACAGATCGACTGACGAGGACAGGTTGATCAGCGTATAGTCAACGGCAATCCCCGCATCGGTGATCTCTGACTGAATCTGCGCCAAGGTCTGCGCGGGTGTATCCGCCCAAAAAGTCAGACCGGATTGGGACGTTCCTTCGAGTCCGTCAAATTCCCCGTTCATCGACCACGGAACAACCATAAGAGCCAAGTACTGCGGTGCGGAATCGAAGGGAAGCATATCAAGAGGATAGTTATCCACCATCTTCGCACAAAACGTTTTTGCCCGCTCCCCTGTGGGTGCGTAAAAGACAAACTCCATTTCCTGCCCGGTGAAAAAAACCTTATGTTCCACCTGATCTATGATAAGCCCCAGAACCTTTGCATCCTGTCCGCTGTATTCTTCCACAGAAAACCCAAGACTTTCTATAAATTGGTAATACACTGCATCCTCAATAAACTGGACATAGATTGACGCGCTGCAATCTGACTGGAACGCACCGCCTGCAAGATCGTCCGAAAGCCCTTCTGCCGCGCCCGGATAAATCCAGTCAGACTGCCATGTACTCTTGCTTACCCCCTCCACTTTGCTGAGCCGCTCATGCAGGGCGAGGAGTTCTTCCGGCGGCATCTGACCTACGTGAAACAAGATATCGCCGTCAATCTCAACTGTCAATTCCTTTGCAATTCCTTTCAGGGTGCTGCCAAATGCATTGCCCGTCACAAACAGCACAATACTCAACGTCAGGGAAAGTATGACACTGCGGTAGCGCCGCCTGTTCCTGCGGAAATTTTTCAGTGCCAGCACTCCCTCGAGACCATAAATGCGCCCGGATAATCCCGGGATCCTGACATCCTTTGCCTCCGTCTTAATTTCACCGGTCTGGCGGATACACTCCATCACAGGAACAGCAGCCGCTTTTTTTGCCGGAAGATATGCTGAAATCAGGATTGTGATCAGACTGACTGCAGCCGCGGCTGCGATCGCAGGGACAGACACCGACAGTCTAAACGGTACCCCGCTTGCAGCGATCGTCGCAAAGCTTTTTTCGACGACAGGCAGCGCCAGCGCGACACATCCAATGCCGACCGCAGCCCCTGTCGGAATGCCAAGCGCGCCAATGCAGATCCCTTCAAACACAACAGCGCTTCTGAGCTGCCGGGCAGTTGCCCCCACTGACATCAAGATGCCAAACTCGTGAACACGCTCATTGAGGGCAATGTGAAAAGAATTGTAAATCAGGAAAACAGATCCGGTCATGATAATTGCGATCAGCACGCCCCCCACTGCAAACACGATCCCGTGAAACAGGGTATTTTCTGTCACGCCGTAAAAGCGCAGTACATCCTCGTTCAACGCAAACGGAACCGAACCTGCAAAACGGCTTCCATATTCTGTTGCGTTCCGCGGGCTGTCCAGCGTGAGAAACAGGCTGTAGCGCCCTGTTGTGCCCACGCTATCCGTTCTCGTGATTAACGTGTACCCCGGTGAATCATGTTCTTCGTATCCGGCTCTCTCGTAAACGCCCACAACCGTATACACTTTTTCTTCGGCAATGGATAGCGCCTCGCCATCTCTGTATGGATCGTGCTGCGTCAGCCGCTTTTTGCGCTCTGACCGTTCGCCGAGCGCCAGGCGAATCGGTTCGCCCGTCGGGATCCTCACATCTGCCTTGATGGAAATATGGCTTGGAATTATGACTTCCGTGTCATTCTGCGGAAGTCTGCCGGAAATCAGCGAAACCGGAAGACTTGCAAATGTTTCGTCTGTAAAACCGGCGACGAACAGATACGGCTTCTCAGCGCTTTTGGCGCCGTCCAGCAGCGCGTAGCCAATATTTTCATACAACACCGCGTCCGCGACCTCAGAATCCGCCATCCTCTCCCGCGCAAAGTCCACATCCACATCCACAAAGTTGATGTGCCAGCCACCGCACTTGAGTTTTGAGCCGTCAATCAGATATTGCAAAAGCGAGGTGCCAAACGTGGCAACTGCTGTAAATAAAGCCGCAGACAGCACCACGCCGACCACTGTCACAACGGTGCGGGTGCGGTTTTTCTTCAGGCCCTGCAAGGCGAGTTTGTGAAAAATATTCATGACCGCACCACCTGCCTCTCATCCCTTACCACCCTGCCATCTGCGATACGGATAATCCGCTCTGCCTGCAAGGCAATGTTTTCATCATGGGTAACTATGATCAGGGTCTGGCGGTATTTGCGGTGGCTCTCCTTTAAAAGATGAATAATCTCCTGCCCATTCTGGCTGTCCAGACTACCGGTCGGTTCGTCTGCGAGGCACACCTGCGGGGCATTCATCAGGGCGCGCCCAATCGCAACACGCTGCTGTTGTCCGCCGGAAAGCTGATTGGGCAAGTGGGTCTTTCTCTCCTGCAGCCCCAGCAATTCCAGCAGATCATCGAGCCGCTCTGTGTTGACTTTTCTTTTGTCCATAAGAATCGGCAGCGTCATGTTCTCCACGACATTAAGCGTGGGAATCAGATTGTGAAACTGATAGATCAGCCCAACCTGCCTCCTGCGAAAAATCGCAAGTTTTTCACTGCTCTGAGCATACACGTCCTGCCCGTCGAGATAAATCTTGCCGCTCGTCGGAACATCCACCCCCGCAATCGCGTGGAGCAGCGTAGATTTCCCTGAACCGGAAGTGCCGACAATGGCAGTAAATTCGCCTTTATCCATATTCAGGGAGACATGGTCCAGCGCAGTGACCCTGTTCTCCTCTTTGCCGTAGACTTTACACAAGTTCTCAATTTTCAAAAACTCCATTCTATGAGCCTCCTTTATCATTTCTGACAACAGATGCTTCATCTGCTGTCTACCCATATCATAAGATTTTGAACTTACTTTTCTGTGACTTTTTTGTGACAGATCTGTCACATTTTCCCGACAAACAGGTCACTTTAGAAAACGGATGCAAAATACGGCCCCTCCCTGCGGATTGTTTCTGGCCGAGATCGTCCCTCCCTGCCGCAGGATAATGTTTCTGCAGAGGGCAAGTCCGATGCCATATCCCGCTGCGTCCGCGCTTTTCCCGCGATAGAAACGCTCAAACAAATGCGGCAGATCTTCCTCTGCAAACCCCGGCCCGTCATCACAGATTGCAATTTCCGTAAACAGCGGATTATCCTGACACACGATTTTGATTTGTCCGCCATCCCCCACACTCTCCACACAGTTTTTCAGAATATTCTGAAACGCTTCTGACAGCCACTTAGAATCGCCAAAAATGTCCGTTTCTTCCGGTATCTCAGTCTGTATCTGAATATTGTGCAGTTCCATCGGGATTAGAAAGGGCCGGAGTGCATCCGATACCAGGCTGCCTGCATGAATCCGCTCCTTTCCAAAAACCACAATTCCGGCATCCAGGCGGGACAGCTTTAACAGGGAGGCAAGCAAAAAATCCATCTGATCAAACAGTCCTCTGGCCTCCCTTATCAGTGCTTTTTGTTCTTTTGGCTTCGTGTCTTTTTCCAGCAGCGACAAAATGATATTCACGGAGGTCAGCGGGGTGCGAAGCTGGTGCGAGATATCCGCGAGGGACTCTGCAAGATGCTCTTTTTCCTTTTTTAACGCGTCATTCTGCTCCCGGATGCGCAGCGTCATCTTCACAATCTCACTCTGCAGGATGGAGAGTTCGCCCTCCTCAGCCTCACTGATGAACAAATGATCCGCGTTGTGCAGGACGCTGTCAATCTGTTCCGACAACTGTGCGATCTTCTTATAGCGCGCCTTTGTGAACGCATAAAATACAGTTCCCAGCAGGGCAGACGCGATGAGCTCCATCACGCCTGCCTCTGTACTGATTCGAAACCCTGCCGCTGCAGCGACAAAAGCGATCGCAAAAAAAAGTGCGGCAGCCTGCCTGATTTCCTTACTCCGAAACATAGCTTCCTCCCAGCCGGTAGCCCGTACCGTGAACCGTGAGAATTATCTGCGGTTTGGACGGGTCGTCCTCGATTTTTTCCCGCAGCCTCTTAATATAGACTGTCAGCGTATTATTATTTACAAATTCTCCCGCGGCATCCCACAGTTCGTCTAACAGCCTGTCCCTCGTAATGATAATTTTCGGATTATTGATAAATATGAGCAGCAGCCGATATTCCAAAGCGGAGAGCGACACCTCTTTTC
>CAMWOK010000246.1 GCA_947175845.1 uncultured Lachnospiraceae bacterium
GCCCTTTGCCTCCTCGAGCGCCTTGACCACAAGCTCAACCCCCGCGTCAGACTGATCCAGAAGCGTGTCATGCGGTAGTCTGTGATCGGCAGTTCCCGGGAACCCTCGTACACCAGCTTCTGAAACAGGGGGATGATCGACCCGCGGCTGCCTGCCACATTTCCGTACCGCACGATGGAGAAATTCAGATCCTTCTTGCCGCAGTATGCGTTGGCTGCGATGAACAGCTTGTCCGATACAAGCTTCGTACCTCCGTAAAGGTTCACCGGGTTCACCGCCTTGTCCGTGGACAGCGCCACAACTTTCTGGACATTGGTGTTCAGCGCCGCGTCAATGACATTCTGCGCGCCGTTCACATTCGTCTTGATCGCCTCGTTCGGGTTGTACTCACAGGCCGGAACCTGCTTTAACGCCGCCGCGTGGATCACATAGTCGACGCCCTCAAACGCGCGCTTCATGCGCTCATAGTCACGCACATCGCCGATAAAAAACCGCATCCTGTCCCTGTACTGCGCAAAATCGTTGGCCATCACCCACTGCTTGAACTCGTCCCGCGAATAGATTATGATCTTTTTGGGGTTGTAGTGTTTCAGCACATACTTTGTAAAACATCTCCCAAAGGAACCTGTGCCGCCTGTGATCAGTATCGTTTTATCATCCAATATCATAGCAATCCTCCAAATATATACATTTTTCTAATCTTTTCCAATTTTACCACAATTTTCGCTGGTCGTCAAAATAATTGCGCAGGTCACAGTTCACGCCCCATCTGATTCTGGCACAATTTTGTTGACCACAGGCGTGAACAGCAGCAAATTTGGCGCGCGCTTTTCGCTGCTTTGACAGACGAATGAACCGTAACATTGCGCTGACTACTCCTCAAAGACCAGATTTGCCGTGACGCTGTTAAGTACTGTGTCGTACACGACTATATTCCACCGGCTTCCTGCCTGATACTGCTCCACGCCGTCGATCAAAATCTGGTAGGCATGGCCGATTTTCGACAGCACCAGCTCGCTTTTTCCAATCTTCATGTGGTGGATCCCGTCCGCCTTCCAGCTCCTGTCAAACGCCACCTGGCAGTCCTTGTACACCCACTGCCGCACGCTGCCGCCATTTTGTCTGTCCGTCACAATCAGCACATACTCTTTGTCATCCTGCAGAAGCTCGATGCATTCCCGCGCTGTTTTGGCCGTCATATACGCCTTCTGGCCCTTCCGCTGGCGGTAGGCGCACGCCGCATCCCACGAATTCTGCCCCTCCTGCGCTCTCCTGTCCGGCAGCTCGTAGTTCTCCCGGACAAAACGTCCAAAATAACGCGTGATCTTCTCCGCCCCGAAATCGTTGAGATGCTGGGAATCCCTGAAATCTGCAGTCATGCTGAGCTCTATGGCGCCCGCGCTGTAAAGCTCGTTGAAATCCACAAATTTCAGTCCGCGCGCGTCGGCAAGCGCCCTCACCGCCTCGGTCTCATACTGGTGCCAGCCCTCCCGCGGCGACTTGAAAAGCAGCAGCTCCACATTTTTTTCTGCGCACAGCTGTGCCATCTCGTCGAGGCAGGCGACATTTGACGCCTCCAGCCACGCCTCGCCCTCAAAATTGTAATCAGTCAGGTTGACCGCTCCCTCTGAGACTGCCTGCGTCTCCAGATACCCCTTCGTATAGTTTGTCTTATCCTGATAAAAATATGTATAATCCAGCATCGTGAGCTCTTTCCAGCGGTTGTGGTAGCGAAACACGGGAAAGACATAGGAGAAATATTCCGCGTTCACCTCCCCGACCGACTGATAGATGCATTTGAGCTTGTCCGGCGAGAGCGGAATGCTGGCAAATCCCCAGCGCAGCCCCGTCTCGCCGCGGCTGGTGTACGCATCGCTTGTCAGCATGTTCACCTCAAACGCCACCACCTTTGGCCGCTGGGTTTTGAGCGCCTCCTTCAGATAGAGCACTGAGATGTTCATGGGCTGGAGCGAACTGCCAAAATCATACGCGGCAATGCCGTACTCCTCGTACAGCACAAGCGGGTCAATCGTGCAGAAACTGTTGCTGCTGCCGAGCACAATGAGGTCAATGTCATTTTTCTTCTCCGCATAAAACCCGTCCACAATCGTTGTAGAGTCCCCGATAAACTTCGCGCAGATCACCTTGTCTGTGACTGACAGCACCGCACTCATAAACAGAAAGAAGAGTGCTATGGCTGCTGCTCTTGCAATTTTCGCCTTTCCCGACATTCCGACCTCCATTTCCTCCACGCTAAAACTGAAAATAAATAAACTGGCTCGCGTTGTACCCTTCCCCGTACACGCCAAACACAATCACCATCACGATCAGCACTGCCACAATGCCGTACTGTACCGCGAGGCACTGCCCTTTTACCAGCGTGTCAAACAATGCCTGTCTCCTGGCATAGCACGCGTCCACAATGAGCAGAATCAGAATGCCAAGCCACAGAACACCCATCTCCTTCCGGTCCAGTCCCAGCTGGTAGATCGACTCGTCAAACAAAGACCACACGTCGAACGTCCCGAACATCCGCCGGATATAATAGACGGCGTCCCGAATCGTGCCTGCCCTGAAAAATACCAGGGAGAGCGCATACAGACAAAATGTGCACAGCACCTGAAAAAACTGATAGCCCGATGTCTTTGTGCGAACGTGGAACCAGTTGATCAGCTTAAGCTTTACGGGCCTGAGCAGATCCCCTGCGATGATGTACACGCCCTGGATCACACCCCACGCGGCAAAGTGCCAGCTCGCACCGTGCCAGATGCCGCTCACAGCAAATGTCACCATGGTGTTAAAATATTTTCTTACCCTCGAACACCGGTTTCCGCCGAGCGGTATGTACACGTAATCCCGCAGCCATGAACTCAGCGACACATGCCAGCGCCTCCAGAGCTCGCTGATGCTCCGCGAAAAGTACGGCGCCTCAAAATTTGTCATCAGATCGATGCCGAGGATTTTTGCCGCCCCCATCGCGATCACGGAATAGCTGGCAAAATCGCAGTAGAGCTGTACGGCAAACAGCAGCGCCGCCAGCGCAAGCGCCACGCCGCTGAACATGTAGTAAATGTCAAACACCTGATTTACCAGCATCGCTGCCCGGTCCGCGATGACCATCTTCATAAAAAATCCCCACAGTATCAGGAGAAGCCCTCTCGTAACTTTCTCGAAACTCCATGGTTTTTCAGACAGCTCCGGATCGGAAATTTTAGCAAGCTGCCCCAGCAGATGGCCGCTCCGCTCGATCGGCCCTGCCACGAGCTGTGGAAAAAATGACACAAACAGCGCATATCTGACAAAATTTTTCTCCGCCTTCACCGTTCCCCGGAAGACGTCAATGATGTATCCCAGCGCCTGAAAAGTATAAAACGAGATCCCGACCGGAAGAAGAATCGAGATCCGCGGCGCTCCAAGCTCCACCCCCAGCGCGGAACAGATCGCCGCAACAATATCGTGCAAAAAGTAAAAATATTTGAAAAACACAAGAATTGCAAGATTGCTCACGATCCCCGCCGCAAGCACCAGTCTGCGTTTCCTCCTGTCCGCATCCGCCTGTTTTCCAAATCGTTCCATCGCCAGCGCACACAGATATGTAATAACCGTCGAAGTCAATATCAGAAGTGCATAGTTCGCACTCCATCCCATATAAAAGTAATAGCTTGCCAGCAGAAGCCACAGCTGCCTCAATCGCCGGGGCATCACATAGTACGCCAGCACTGCCACAGGAAAAAAGATTAAAAACCTAAACGAAGTAAACTGCATATCAAATCCTCTCGGAAACTGCAAAAAATCAGCGGCGTATCCTGTTACGGTAAAAATATAACAGCTGAAAATAAACCTTGAACTTCAACGGCGACTGCATATGCATCGCGGCCAGCCGCTTCTGCTCCTCGTCAAACGTTTTCTGGTAGTAGACATTGTCTTGAAAATCGGGAAATTCCTGCCGGATCCCATCCGCGAGCTGCCGGAGAAACTTTACTCTGGGCCTTCTCATGCCAAGCATGTAGGTATAGAGTGTATTCATGTAGTACAGTTTGGAGAAGGCAAACTCAAACTCCTGGCGGTACGGCCTGTAAATGCCATACCTGCGCGCCTCCTCGATCAAGAGCTTCCCCATCGCAAGCCGCGCCTCGCACTTCTCCAGGCTGACTGCGTGCACGGTGGAAGCATCATGCTGATAATAGTAGTAAAGCGGCTCCTCCACCTTCTCAAAGTATGTGAAGTGCAGCATCCAGATCGGTGCGGCGCAGTTGTCCTCGTAGAACGTCCGCTCGGGAAACCGCAGCCCGTACGCATCGATCACCTCTTTCAGATACACCTTGATCACCATGCTGCCCGGGTTCATGACCAGCTTTTTGTACTGCTCATGCCCGAGCACACCCGTCTGATCCATTGTATTGTTGGGCATGATTTTGCCGACCGCCATCGTGTGGGTGTCAACCGCGCAGTAATCGCACCCGACGACATCCGCCCCGGTCTGCTCCGCCCTCCTGATCAGCTTTTCATACATGTCAGGCGCCACCCAGTCATCGGAGTCGACAAAGCCGACCCACCTGCCGCGCGCAAGGTCAAGCCCCTTGTTGCGCGCGCCGCCCTGCCGGACATTCTCGTAGGACTGGACTGCCTTGAACTTCCATGGATATCTGGATTCATACTCCCTGAGAATATCCAGCGATTCGTCTGTCGAGGCATCGTCGACCGCTATGATCTCATAGTTCGCAATCGTCTGATTGATCAGCGAATCCAGACAAAATCTAAGCTTATCGTCCGCTGCCATATTGTAAACGGGCACTATTATACTAAGCTTCATACCTGCCACCCCATCCCCTTCCAACGCTTTTCACACTGACTGTTAT
>CAMWOK010000247.1 GCA_947175845.1 uncultured Lachnospiraceae bacterium
CACCGCATCGCCGTCGAAATTTTGCCTAGCACTGGCACAAACCATGCAGCTTACAGGTCTAATTTCTGCCTGGATAGAGCACTAGCTCCAGCCTGTATTATACAGATATATGATGATGCGCTCCGCCACACTGTTCCTTACCGCTTCTCGTAAAATATCCTGTAGTACAACTTGAGATACGCTTCGAGATAGTTCTTTTCCGGCGGACATGGGTCCTTTCCGATGTCTCTCAGATAGTTACATCCGCCATTGCAGTACGGAAGCAGACTGCATGTTTTGCACTCTTCGAATTTATATGGATCCATGCAGCGTTGTGTTTTGCCGCATCCTGCGTCGCTCTCCCGATTCTGCCAGACTCCGTCCACAATCTGTGCAAAGGATTCCTCCGGATCATAAAAACGGTCGCACAGATACAGATATAATCCAGGTCCGACTACATAATTGTTGTTTGCATAGGCTCCGCAAAATACGCCAAAGTTCTGAAAACAACTCATATCACTGATGTTGTATTGGTGATCCAGCGCCCAGTTTGACAGTTCAATCACATGGCGCATATAGGCGTCGACGTCCAGCTCCAATTCTGCACACGGCCTGTTGTCATAGCTGACAATCCGGTTGAAAGTAAAAGAAAGGGATGAGTGTCTGTATCCAGAAAGTTCCTCAAAGATTTCCCTGATATGCTCGACATTGCACTTGCAGAGATTCAGGTTCACAACGACATGCGTGTAGCGCGTCATACAGACTATATTCCTGATCACGCGCGCCGTGTCATACGCTTTTGACGGCCGCAGCGCACTGTGCACCTCACCGATTCCGACCATTGACACCGTCACGTTGGTGAGTCCGTAGCGCTCCATCATCCGGTAAAATTTCTCGTCGTATATGGACCCGTTCGTCGCGATCGAATAGCTGTATGTATGCCGCCTGTCCTTGTCCGCTTTCGCGCAGAACCTTAAGATCTTATCCTTCTCAAGGAGCGGCTCTCCTCCGTACCAGTTTATATGAATCGTTCTCTGCGGCACGCCCTGCAAAAATGTGTACAGTCCGTCAAAATCGTCCTGCGTCATCACAGAGTACGCGAAATCCAGTCCCCTCTGATAGCAGTAGACACACTCGCTGTTGCACGCAAGCGTACTGACGACGGTCAGGTTCAACTCGTCCGCACTGCTGACCGTTTTCCAATGCCTGCGCTGAATCTCTCTGAGCTCGTCAAAATCGTCCTCGATGATAAATTTGTCCTCATACAATTTGCGCCAGTAAATTGAACTGGTATTGTTTGGATTTTGCAGACATTTGACACAGCCTTCATTTCGATCCGCCGGAAGTTGGAGCAGCGTGTCATTGATCAAATTGTAGTACAAAACAAAATCGTCAATCCTGGCTGAAATGAAATAGCGTGATTTCTTCATCGTTTTCCCCTTTCATGACATAAGGAACTGCCAAAAAACAGCAAATACAGCTCCTGAGAAACTGCGCAAAATGACATTGCAGTTTCAACTCCGGGTATCTGAAAGTTATTAATACTTATTAGTATACCATCCCTCATTCCAGGCGTTCAATGCCCAGAGTTGTCCAAATTGCGGAGGCTTTTTTGGACAACTCTGGGCATTGCTTTTGCCTGGTGTGTAGGTTTAAATAAAAGTGTCAAGACGTAAGTTGCGGCAGTGGTCGTTCCTGCCTTACCCATATTGGGTGAGACAGTTTATATAACAAAATTTTTTACGAAAGAAGGATCAGAATGAAAAAAGTACTTAAAAAGGCAATGAGTGTATTACTCTTACTTGGCCTCACGGTTACGTTAAATGCAGGTGTAATTGGAACGCTTCCTCCGGTTGATGAGGGTGGGATTTCTCCCTTGAGCGATATTCCTTCCCCTACAGAAATCGAATTTTAATTCAAACATGATAAGAGTTTTTTAAGTTGCTCTTTTATCAGCTTTTCACGTAAGCTATTTTTGTTTATTTGGCATAATACTATGCATTTCTTTAAATACATTTCTTCTTTATATCCCTGCACAACAGGGATATTTTTCTTTTTTCGTTCACCATAATTCCATACATTGATGTACAAATTTAAATCAAGTAAACGCATTCTATAACATCGAACACACTCTTTCATAATCCTTATACTAACTATATCTGACTTATCATATTCGCCTCTATCGCCATATGTATTTGCAACATTTGTCATAACTAATTCCCACAGAGCAATATGCTCAAGAATACCTTCATCCTCTTCCATTTGCCTGCATAACTCCAGCAACATGTCAAATACTCTATTCTTATCAGACTTTTCGGCATATATAGCTATATTATGCAGACATTGTATCTCTGCGCTTGTTAAATATTTTTCACCTTCTTTTACTGCTGCTTCAAATGGTATAGTATATTCCAAAATTTTCCTGAATCGTCTTATGATTTCATCCTTTGATATTTCTCCATATCCAGATTGCACTTTGACTTCAATCCGCTCCTTGTATTGTCTATTTATCGGATTTGCCATGGATATGTGCTGTTCCAACTCTGTCAAAAGCATTTCAACCTGCCTATAATCAAATTTATTGGCATAAGCACCTATCAGCCCAATTAAAGAAACCGCCTCCACATCCTTCGTAACAATCTGTGCCCTCTGATACTCCCCCGACAAATTCAACCGCTCAAACAGCAGGCGCACAATCTCAATCTGCGGCTTTGTCTTCTTTGCCTCGAGCCTTCCGATGGTCTTTTCAGAACAGATCCCTTTGCAGAGTGCTTTCTTGGTGAGGCCCAGCATCTCGCGCCGCCTTCGGATGACATCGCTGATGCAGTACGCTTCCTTTTGCTGGTACAGATAACAGGAGGTCTCCATCCGCCTGTGGGTGCCGCACAATCCGTGCACAAAATCCAGCGCCTCGAGCCACTCTGTCATAGTGTCCGCCACATTCTGAAGCGCCTGCCGTTTTCTGCCGTCCGCGTCATCCACGACACTGTCCATAATCCGCAGCATCCCTTCTTTTCGGATCTCGATCAGCTCCCACAGATAGTACATCCTGCCTGTCGTGCGCAGCTGTTCAATACCCTTGCTGCTCAGGCGCAGCAGGCGAATCCAATCCCTGCTGTATTCCTCTGTGCTCAGATACAGATAATAGATGACTTTCGGATAAATCTTTACATAGCTGTATGTGTCAAACACTTCGCTGCTAATGTACGACAAGATTTCCTCACACCGCGAAGCCAGCCGTTTTGGACGGCAGCACCGCTCGTACTCCAATATCATATCAAGCTCCTGAACAGACAGGCAGAGATCCTTTACAGACACGCAGTCGATGTCCGAGACGGTGAGTTTCACCGCCTCCTCGTACAGCTTTGCGATCGCGGACGGATCGCCGCGGCGCTTCTGCAGTATCTGCGCACGCATCACCAGACAGAACTGCTTCTCCAGATTGTACCCGCTGTTCTTCTGCTCATAGGCTTCCAGAAATTCCTCCGCTGTGGCGAACTCTGATTTTTCAATTGCATTTACAATCCTCTGTTTCTGCTTCCACACGAGATAGTCCTCATAAAACAGAAAGTTTTCATATCCGTCGCTGCACACGCCAAGCCTCGCCAGAATGCGGTCCCGCAGCTCCTTTCCCGCAAGCCTTTCACCCCGCTCAATTTTCCCGATCATACTAAATGAGCAGAGATCCCTGCACAAAGCCTCCAGTGTTATCCCCTGTATCTCCCGCGCTTTTCTGATGAGTGCCGGAAAATCCCACAGGTCGAGCGCCTGCAGCTCATAATATTTCTTGCTCTTTTCCACCATAAATCATACCTACAAACATATCCATCTTTTATATCACTCATTTTCCATTATTTCCAGCCATTTTGCACTATTTCACATACTCTTCATAATTTCCTATCATTCCGTTAAAATCATACCTTTTTCCCTCTGTGGTAGAGACTTGGTAGAAACTACCTCATTTACTGGTAGTAATGCCTGCCCCTCATATCCACTTACAACCCTATTTTAACGCCCCTCTCTCAAAAAGTCACGTCCATTTTTCTTCTATTTTACACATATTTAAGGGATATTCCAGCCATACACTGAATATCCCTTAGATATGTTCCCTGCCCTGCGCCTTTCCCTCATTGTCACTTGCACCTTTTCCAAAGCCACTAATCTTTTTCCTCTGTTGACTGTTCTCCCCTAATGGCCTCCTTGGTATGCTTTTCTTGCTATTATACTGTGATCAGACACAATTTCCCATACGGAATCCTTTCATTTTTGGCAAGTGTACGCCCAAAATTATAAAAGAAATAAGCATCCCTGCCGCCCAAAGTGAGGATGCTTATTTCTTAATTAGCAAATTTTTACTTAGAATGTGTTTTCTATTCTAAATATCCAAATGCTTCACATTCTTCGTCTGCAACTGCTCCTGTTTGCTCTCCGTTTTCCACAAGGTAGAACATTCCACTACTATCAAGTGGATCGGGTTTTGCCAATGCACGTTCACAAAACAGTTTTAACATTGTACTTCTGTATTAAAGTATTCTTTTACAACTTTTATTGTAATGTTATAATTTTTTACCATCACCACGTCATCGTCTCTATAATCTATCTCAAAACCGTTTTTTATAAGAGCTTATAAGAAGGATTGCCGACAGCTATGTCATTATCGTAGTGATAGGCAATTTCACCAACAAACGCTTTCGTATCTGTTTCGTACAAATAGCGATAATATCGTTGATATTCGGAAACTTCAAGCCACGCGGAAAACCACTTTCCCATTCTTTTTTGGAAAAAGTATCGTACCTCCCTAGTACTCTATCCGGATTGTAACAATACTTTACATCATTGGAAAAATTTGCTAT
>CAMWOK010000248.1 GCA_947175845.1 uncultured Lachnospiraceae bacterium
AAGCTATCATGCAGCTTAGAAAAGGGAACTTGTACAATGCGGTAATCTATGCGAAAATGCTGCAGGATGGTCAAAAGCAGGCAGAGGAGGCAAAGGCGCTGGATGCCAGGAGACCAGGAGCGTCCGGCAGCCGATTTGACCGCTTTTTGAATTCTTCTAAGTTAGACAAAGCGGGAAAGACGTTAAAGACGGCAAACGCCGCTTCCGGGCTCATGGCAATGGCGGATGAGGGCTATAAAAAAACAAGGGCGAACGGCCTTATCGGAAAGGCGAACGATATCCTGATTCTGATTAATTCAATCCGCGGGATCATCAAAAAGCTTAGGACTTTTAAGCAAAATAGTACATCGCCGAGAAAAAAGGCATTCGCGGTCATCGGACTGGTGGCGGATTTTGGTATGGCGATTTCTAAAGGCGCTTCCCTTGCCCAGGGATTTGCCAACAGAAGAGGATGGGGACAGCTGGCAGGTCTTTTGGGACATATTTCATCGTTTGCCGGTATGGTAGGACAGGTTTCAGCCCTGACAAGCGTGTGCAATACATTGTCCGAGCTCGCAGCCAGACACAAGACAATTAAAACGGCGCAAAAGGCAGAAGAAGGAACGGTATCGAATATATTGAAAAAATATGAGATGGACGGCGGCGAGGCGGCACAGGAAAATGTGCAACAGGGTAAAGCGAAGAAGAGACGGCGTTTGTCCAAGACGAAAATTCCAAAAGAGAAAGTGATGAGTTTATTAGAGCGGCCGGATGTCGATGCGGAGGAGAAGGCTGTGCTTGCGACGTATCTGGCGAGAGAGAGAATGATCAGCAAGAGTAATCTGGCGCTGGCCAATGTTTCGACCGGGCTTATCACAGCCACCTTGGGACTGGGTGCAACGTTCTCAAAGACTAAGGCAACATATGGTTCAGCTGATGAGCGGCCACAGGCAATAGCGCACGCTGCTCGTTTTGGGGCGATGACGAATGTCAGTATGCTTTTGTCTACTGTGGGTATGCATATTGCCAAAAAGCAGGTGAACAATACGGATGCAAAAGAAACGAACCTGATCAAGGAAGGCCTATGGGGAGCTGTGCATGATCTGACCGACGAAAAGTTTGGACTGCGGAAAATTGCAGCTACATTAGCGGTCACAAATCCGGACGATGGACATATGCAGGAAGCAGAGACTGTGGCGAAAAGATATGAGACTGCGTCGAAACAGCTTGCCGGAGCAGGTGTAAACTTTGCCGGGCTGTTTGCGGCAAATGATATTGATACATTCAAAAATTCGCTGGTAGCAGCACTGTAAACAACAATGGGGAACAAAATGATGAAAAATGTGTTTTCCAGTCAGGAGGAATACTTTCAGGAATTGCTGATTCTCTTGAAGCAGGAGATCAGCCTCTATACAAAATATGCGGTTCGGCTGAAGGAAGACGGAAAAGTCCGGCATATATACAATACAAAGATATTTAAGGATGAGCTTTCTAATATTATGGAAGATTCCTTTTTGAACATGAGCCGGGAAGATTACGAAAAAGAGCGCGGTGCGCTCTTTTCGATGTGGGAGGATTTTCACGGGAAGGCTTACCGTACGATTAAAAGTGGTGTGATGCTGCCTTTTGAATATATGCTTCGCAAATTAGAGTTGACATCGTTTGAACAGTATATGGCTTGTCTTGCCATGGCGCCGGAGCTCAATCGGGAATACGAACGAATGTACTGTTATCTGCAGGATGATCTGGCATGGCGGTCTCCTTCGCTGGATCTGTGTGTGAAAATGTATACGATGGATGAATTGGCTCAGAGTACACTGATTCATCAGACATATAGCCGCAGGGAACTGTTGTGCTGTGTATTTGACAGACAGGCTGCAGGGCAGGAGAGCGGGCTGGCATGGCGGCTGAGGCTTCACAGAGATCTGATCGATTTTACTTTTTTCTACGAATCAGATTTAGTAAAACGCAAGGCTGAGTATCAGCTGAGATTGTCTGACAACAGTAGGGAGATGGGACTGAGTATCAATCAGGATGCGGCGGATGCCATTGGACAGCGTTTAGAGGAGCGCATAGACATACGGGCACGATTATTTCTCCTGCGTGGGCCATATGGAAGTGGTAAGAAGATGCAGATTCGGCTTGCAGCAGAGACGAAAGGGTATAATATCCTGTTCTTTGATATCCGGGAGGTTTTGAACAAAAGGGAAGACCAGATCCTAGAAACAGTGAGCGATGCCGTGGTGCGCGCTGTGCTGGACAGGGCTTTTCTGGTATTTTGCCATTGGGAAGCCATCTGGTCAGGGGAACGGCAAAAACGCCAGGCTGCACAGGAGATCCTTCAAAGAGCTGCTATATTTTTCCAGGATATCTTTCTGACAGTGGAGGAAGAAGAGGGAGAAGATCTGATGGAAGGGCAGTATCCTGCAGGATATCAGATTGAAGAATTTCGGATGCGTCTCCCGTCTATTCAGGAGAGAAGCCTGCTCTGGAAGGAATTTCTGGCTGCGGAGGCCGGACAGGAGGATACTGCGCTGTACGACAGGCTTGCAGCCCAGTTTGATTTTACGCCGGGAGTGATCAAGGAAGCGGCAAAAGCTGCCTGCAGGAAAGCAAAAAACAAGGGAGAGCGACAGATATCTGCCGTATTGTTATATCAGGCCTGCCAGCAAAAGATATCGCACCGGTTAGGGGAGCGCGCAAGCCAAGTCAATGCGGCCTATTCGTGGGAGGATCTGATATTAGAAGATGGACCAAAGGAGCTGCTGCGGCAGGCATGCGGGCAGGTGGCTTACAGAGGTAAGGTCTATGAGCAGTGGGGATTTCAGGATAAGATTGCATATGGCAGAGGTGTCTCTCTACTGTTTGTAGGGCCTCCCGGCACCGGAAAGACTATGGCAGCACAGGTGCTCGCAAAGGAACTTAATCTGGAATTGTATAAAGTGGATCTGTCCGGAGTGTTGTCTAAATATATCGGGGAGACGCAGAAGAATCTCCGGGAGATCTTTGACGAAGTGAAAAAGAGCCGAAGCATCCTCTTTTTTGACGAGGCTGACGTGCTGTTTGGAAAGCGTGTGGATGTCTCGGACGCCAGGGATATCAGCGCGAATGCACAGACTGCATATCTTCTGCAGAAGATGGAAGAATATGATGGGATTACAATTCTTGCCACGAATTTAATGCAGAATTTTGATGATGCGTATAAACGAAGGATGAAATATATCATCCGATTTACATTTCCGCAGAAGGAACAGCGGGAACTGTTATGGGAGAAGGTTTTCCCCAAACAGATGCCTTTGCAGAAGGACATAGATATCGCTTATCTTGCAGAAAATTTTGAACTTTCCGGTGCCTCGATTAAGAATATCGCATTGAACGCGGCATTTATTGCCGCTTCTAGGCAGGAAAATACAGGGATGGAACACATTATGACAGCACTGCAGCAGGAGTATGAGAAATCGGGGAAAATACTTGGAAAGGCGGAGTTAAAAGAGTATTATGGGTACAAAATATAAAGAGGTCAACGCTGATTTTATGGTGTGTTTCAATGTTTGTCAGGAAGCAGTTTGTCAGATATATCATAGAGCGGCAGAATGGAGGAAAATATGAATAAGATAGAGCTGCGGGAAGGTTTAAAGAGGCTGGAGGCATACATGAAACAGTATGAGATGACCAGCATGTTTCTAGAGGAAGGGGAACAGACGCCGCTGGATTCACTGATCTTTGGGCTAAGGGTCAGCGATGAACTGAGTCTGGATGTATCCTGCAATTTCGTTGATGCGCCGGATTATGGAAGCATTTTGCAGTTTTATGGGCAGTTAGAGCTCGATGGAATGATGGCAGAAAGTCCTGGGACACTCACGGAATTGAATATATTGCAGATGATCAATCTGCTGAACAAAATGCTTCCGGTCGGACAGTTTTTGTACATGCAGGATGATAAAAGCCCAGTGCATTCTATAGGATTGCGCTATACCATGAGGACAGAGCTGGCAGGTGATGATGAGCTGGAAAAGTGTGGGGATGTTATTGAGATGCTGATGGATGATTATGAACTTCTGTGCGGTGTTCTGGTGCTGGTGCTGGAGGGTGAGACGGTGCAGGGCGCTTTGGATGCTGTTATGACATTGATGCAAGAAGGGTGATACAAGCGTGACCACCTATCGCGAATAATACAACCAAATATAAACTTAAAAGGCGGCAATCCAGCCGCTTTTTAAATTGTTGCAAGTTTCGTAACCTATTATCGGAATATTGAAACATTCTGCATTCTATTATGTTGATCGAGGGCAAAAGGATTGTTATGAACACCCTTTTGTGATATAATACAAGTGCAGTAAAGTGAACATGCTTTGTCATAGAAGTAAATAATAATAGATAGATGGTGTATAATAATGTTTTTGATGCTGAAAAATACGAAAGTATTATATTTTAACCTGCCGGATTTTACGGTGGAAGTGTTTCGGGAAGATCTGTTACCCTATTTTCTCAGGGCAAATATCAAGAAAAGTTCCAATATGAAAGATATCATGTACAATGTGCAGACAGTGAAGAGCTATCTGAGCAGCAGGATGCTGTCACTGTCGAGGGATAACGCCAAGAAGATTTACGCCGCTTTTCAGATACCACAAGTGGACTCGATCGACAACAGAGTGAATATCTGCATCAAGTGTAAGGGGGTATCTATTCAGGACAGTTTTTGGGTTCAGGAAGAAAACGAACCAGACACATGGGAAGCGATCAATATCCGGCAGAATAAATTAAAGGATATCATCGATTTGTCTTTGGGGGGGTTCAGCCCTACGATCACGACGAGCGCCATCTGCCCGGAGC
>CAMWOK010000249.1 GCA_947175845.1 uncultured Lachnospiraceae bacterium
CTTCTTCGGAGGTACTCAACATGAGTGAATTATCAGCAAGCCATTGCGGATGCAATCAAACTAATACGGAGTGTGGATGCGGCAGCAACAACGGGTGCGGCAGCTGGATCTGGATCCTTCTGCTTCTGTGCTGCTGTGGCGGCGGAAACGGCGGCTTCGGCTTCTCCAACGGTGGATGCGGATGCGGCGGATGTGGATGCGAGAGCGGAAACAACGGCGGATGCGGCAGCTGGATCTGGATTCTCCTGCTCCTGTGCTGCTGTGGCGGCGGCAATGGCATTGGATGCGGCAACGGATGCGGATGCTGCTAATGCCCTAATCTCTGAGGGTCCGTATATACGGGCCCTCTCTCACTGTAATAATGTACACCGGCTTTTCATATAAATGAGTAAGGAATTATTCCTAAGGTAGAAAAATGGAGGTTTTTTATGGAGGATAACGATTACGTGCTGGCGTTTGACCACTTTTACACCACGAATCACATCCAGATTTTAAAGTCCCTTCTCCCGTTTGTGGACAATGATAACTTCCGGATGCTGCCTGTACTGATCAAATATATGGAATTAAAATATACACTGACGCAGATTGGGCGGGGCACGTCCGGCTTATCAGGCAAAATTCACGCAAGCAGCCTGGACTTTGGCATCAAATCGAACGCAAACACGGACATGACGGATAATCTCGAAACTATCTACAAGGCGGTCCACAAGTACCTTGCCCCTGGCGAGGAAAAGAGCTTTAACCAGATTCTCTCCGCCATCAGGACAATGAAAAATGTGCGCGAGATGCAGCAGATGATGGAACTCTTTCAGTCCATGAACCCCGACATGGGCGCCGGTATGGATTTGGGGTCTATGATGGAAAACCTGTCAGCCGGCGGCGACGGTGCAGGCGGATTGAATCTCAATGAAATGATGGAAATGATGAAACTATTTGGAGGCAATGACAATGGAAACAAATAATGAATGGATGAACGACCCGGAACTGAGGCACATTGACAGGGCAAAACTCGATTTTCTAAACCAGATGTTTGTGCAGAGCACTTCCATCAACAGCAATGGAACACAGGCCGAGCGGCAGAAGAAAATGATGGCGTTTCTGCTCTCTCTCAACAAATTGAGCAAGGAGAACAACATCTCATTTCAGAAAGATGAGGTTTCGCTTATCTTCTCTGTCCTGAAAAAGTACTCCACAGCGGATGACATCGAGAAAATGCAGAAAATTTCTTCCTTTTTCCGCTCGCAATGAGAGACAGTATCCCGTCGGGAACCTTGCGCGCACGCTTGTCAGGCACTGCCAAAGGTCTCCCACAAAACCCTGGACAAGTCCGGCGCATAGGGCGCCATGCGCATGACAAACTGCTGACACAGCGCGGTCACAGCGGCATTTTTGCGGGACGGTTCTGCCCGTTCTGTATCTGACGGCGTTTTGTAAACCCCCTGCGGTACAGCCGTCTCAACCGCATGTGCGTGCAGTGCGGTCACAATCTCTCCCGTCCTGAGTTCCTTTTGAAAGACATTCAGAAGCTCCATGAGCGCCGCCGCCAGATTGTGGCGGTTTGGCATGGTATTGCCGCGGCTGATGCACTTTGCGATCCTGGTGTCCGCCGTATCCAGCGCTGCCTCAAGCCTGCGGACCTGCTCTATTGCAAATGTTTCCGCATCATATCTGCCCAGCTCATTCCACAGGCCCGCGGCAAGTATCATCCGCCTGTATCTGCCAAGGAACTTGTAAAGCCCTTCGAGCGCCCCCTCCTGCCAGCTTTCATAACAGGGCGCATCTTTCTCCTTGGGCGTCCGTTCAAATAAAAGGTAGAGCCGCAGACAGTCTGTGCCGTAATCCATCACCAGATCCTCGTCAAACACGCGCTTTCCCGTCTCGTCGAGCCATCCCAGCAGGCGCTGCCTCTCCCGCTTCGCTGCAGCGCATGAAAAACTGTCGGGAATATTGCACCCCGACAGTTTTTTTGCATTGTATTCTATCTCTCTGTGGTTCATTGGCGTCAAAATATCGCTGACCATGTTCGCCTCTCAATTCAATTTTATTTCGCCACAATGTTCAGGATTCTTCCCTTCACATAAATCTCTTTCACAATGTTCTTCCCGGACGTGAGTTCTGCGATCACCGGAATCGCATGTGCCTTCTCCTTCACGGAAGCCTCGTCCTCGTCGAGTCCGACCATCAGCGTCGCCTTCACTTTGCCGTTAATCTGCACCGCAATCTCCACGGTGGACTCCACAGTCTTTGCCTCGTCGTACTCCGGCCACTTCTGCTGGTATGCCCTGCCGCCGTCAAAATACATCTCCCAGAGTTCCTCTGTCATGTGCGGCGCTACCGGGTTGAGCAACAAAATCAATGTCGCATACTCGGCCTTTGTGACGCTGTTCGCCTTGTAGAACTCATTGACAAGCGCCATCATTGCCGCTATCGCCGTGTTGAATTTCAATCCCTCAAAGTCATTTGACACTTTCTTGATGGTCTGGTGAATCCTGGTCTCAAGCTCTGCTCGGCAGCCGCCGTCAATCAGCATATCCTGCAGCTTCCACACGCGGTCGAGGAAGCGGCGGCATCCCTTGACGCCTTCCATACTCCACGCCGCACTCAGGTCAAACGCACCGATAAACATCTCGTACGTGCGGAGCGTGTCCGCGCCAAACTCGTCAACCACGTCGTCGGGATTGACGACATTGCCTCTTGACTTGGACATCTTCTCGCCGTTTTCACCGAGAATCATGCCGTGGGAAGTGCGCTTCCTGTAGGGCTCATCGCAGGGCACCAGATCCTGGTCGTAGAGGAATTTGTGCCAGAATCTGGAGTAGAGCAGATGGAGCGTCGTGTGCTCCATGCCGCCGTTGTACCAGTCTACCGGCATCCAGTACTCGAGCGCTTCCTTTGAGGCAAACTCTTTGTCGTTGTCCGGATCAATATACCGCAGGAAGTACCAGGAGGAACCTGCCCACTGCGGCATGGTGTCCGTCTCGCGCTCCGCCCTGCCGCCGCACTTCGGGCAGGTCGTCTCCACCCAGTCGCGCATCGCCGCAAGCGGTGACTCGCCTGTGTCTGTCGGCATGTAGCTCTCCACCTCCGGAAGCCTCAGGGGCAGCTCGCTCTCGTCGAGCGGAACATACCCGCAGCAGGGACATTTCACGATCGGAATCGGCTCGCCCCAGTAGCGCTGGCGGGAGAACACCCAGTCGCGGAGCTTGAAATTGACCTTTTTGCGCCCAATTCCTTTCTCCTCGAGCCACTTCGTTATCGCTGCCTTGGCATCCCTGACTTCCATGCCGTTGAGAAAATCAGAGTTGCAGAGTGTGCCTGTCTCAACATCCGTAAATGCCTCGTTCTGCACATCGCCGCCGGCAACCACCTCTATAATAGGAAGTCCAAACTTCTTTGCAAAGTCCCAGTCCCTGGTGTCGTGTGCCGGTACCGCCATGATTGCGCCAGTACCGTACGACATCAGCACATAGTCGGAAACCCACACGGGAATTTCCCTGTTATTGACGGGGTTCACCGCCGATATGCCGTCGATGCACACGCCTGTCTTGTCCTTTGCAAGCTCCGTGCGCTCAAAGTCTGACTTCTTGGAAGCCTGCTCGCGGTAAGCGGCTATCTCGTCATAGTTTGCGATCTCAGCCTTGTACTTTTCTATCAGAGGATGTTCGGGTGAGATGACCATGTAGGTCGCGCCAAACAGCGTATCCGGCCTTGTTGTGTAGATCAGCAGCGTCTCGTCCTTGTCCTTAATCCGGAACTCTACCTCGGCGCCCTCCGAGCGGCCAATCCAGTTTTTCTGTGAGACTTTGACCTTCTCGATATACTCGACATGGTCGAGCCCTTCGAGCAGCTTGTCAGCGTAATCCGTGATTTTGAGCATCCACTGCGACTGCATCCTGCGGATGACCTCGGCGCCGCAGCGCTCGCAGACGCCGCCCACAACCTCCTCGTTGGCGAGACCGACCTTGCACGAGGTACAGAAATTAATCGGCATCTCGCTCTTGTAGGCAAGCCCTTTCTTGAACAGCTGCAGGAAAATCCACTGGGTCCACTTGTAGTAGTTCTCGTCCGTGGTGTTCACTTCCCTAGACCAGTCAAACGAATAGCCAAGCGCCCGAAGCTGGTTTTTGAAATGCTCTACATTGCTTTTTGTAACGATTTTCGGATGAATCTTATTTTTGATCGCATAGTTTTCTGTCGGCAGGCCGAACGCGTCCCATCCCATGGGAAACAGAACATTATAGCCCTGCATTCTGCGCTTTCTTGAAACGATAACCATCGCCGGGTATGGTCTGGGATGCCCGACGTGACGGACCTGGACCGGCGGATACGGAACCGCTACAAGCGCATAGTACTTTGGCTTTGTCTTATCCACGCCAACCTTGAAGGCTTCCTCCTTGTCCCATATATCCTGCCATTTTTTCTCAATGTCCTTTGGAGAATACTCTTTGCTCATCTCTCTTTACTCCTTCTTGACACCCTTCCATCGCAAAGGGCGCTTATTTTTCTTATATTTTCGATGCGATATACTCATGTGTTATTGTATCGCAATCGTTTTTAGATTGCAAGTTTATTTTGTCCTTATTGTATATCAGGTGTAACAGTTCAGCCTTCGGGTTATGCCCCAATGAAATACCCCCTTTTGAGCGCTTTCCCAAATTTTTGTTCATTCCGGCTTCCCTGAACTGTTATTTTCCTGTTTTCAATTCCATCGCCTTGATAATCAACTCTGCACACTGCGTCTTGGTAAACGTGCCGGAATCAAGCGAGAGGGTATAGTTCTCGACTTTTCCCCACTCTTGCTGTG
>CAMWOK010000250.1 GCA_947175845.1 uncultured Lachnospiraceae bacterium
AAATCAGGATAACACCATGTAGTCCATATGTCAAGTCCTGTTTCCCGCCGTTTCAGACAGCAAAAAACTGCCAGAACATATCCCTGTTTTAATAACAGGTTATCTTCTGACAGCTCCATCACAGACTGCTCATATACCGTTTTCCGAAAGGCCGTTATCTGGAGGCGAAATATATGCCAGATACGCCTTTATAAAATCTGGATATTTATATTTGGAAATCAGAAGGCGGCCGCCGTTTTTCATCAGCACCTCCGACCTGCTGTACCGATCCACATGTTCCATGTTGACCAGGTATCCTTTGTGAATGCGGAAAAACCCTTGTCCCAGCTCATTCTCCATCTCCCCTATTTTTCCGTAGCATTCTATTTCCTCATCCTGTATCGACACAATAATCTTTCTGTTGCTGCTCTCAATAAAGTAAATGTCATCTGCCATGATGGTTCTTGTCTTATTCCCGATTCGCACGGTTATCTCCTTTGACTCCGTGCGCTTTCTCGCTGTCAGATGCCGGTACTCCCGCACGGCCTGCGCAAACACTTCCTCAAATGCTCTCCCGCTGACAGGCTTTACAAGGTACTGGAACGCCGTGTCCGCAAAAGACTTTGGCATACACTCCGGGGAGCTGGTCACAAATATCAGCAGCGGCAGTTCTCCCCACAGGGGCTCCTTTCGCGCTTCCTTCCATTTCAGAATCTGCTCTGCCGTCTCCATTTTGTCCGCGCCTGCCATGGAAATGTCAAGAAACAGGATGTCAATCCGTTCCCGATCCTTTTGCTGCCAGTACGCAAGCAGCGCCCCGCCGGACGAAAACTCCATGATTCTGGAGTGCTCACTCTGCATTTCTATCCTTTTTCTGATATAGACGCGCACCTTTTCTTCATCATCACAAACTGCTATGTTCAATCCGCCCCACCTCGTGTCAATGTATTTTTATTATTATTTCCTATCCATCTATGTTATCGGCAAAAATCTGCGAAAAGAAAGATAGATTGTTGTATCTGGACACTTGGCGGGGCCGCAGTCCATCCGTCACACGCGTTTTATCAAAATTACACAGCGTCTGTGTAGTACTGCGCCTGCGCATTCCACAGCTCATGATATTTGCCGCTCTCGTCAGCGACCAGCTGCACGTGCGTGCCATACTGCACGACTGTCCCCTCATGGAACACGGCAATCTCGTCGCAGAACTTGCAGGAGGACAGGCGATGGCTGATGTAGATGGCAGTCTTGTCGCCGGCAATCTCGTCAAATTTGGAGTAAATCTCCGCCTCCGCGACGGGGTCAAGCGCCGCGGTCGGCTCGTCGAGAATGATAAACGGAGCATCCTTGTAGAGCGCCCTGGCAATGGCGATCTTCTGCGCCTCGCCGCCCGATACATTCACGCCGTCCTTATCATAATCCTTATATAGATAGGTCTCGATACCGTCCGGCATCTTTGCGAGCTTTTCCGCAAAACCTGCCTTTCTCAGACACTCTGCCGTCCGTTCCCTGTCACAGCCGCTTCCACCGGCGACATTTTCGCCAAGTTTTAAGGGAAAGAGCTTGAAGTCCTGAAACACAACGGAGAAAATATCCATGTATTCCGTATATTTGTATTTGCGGATATCTATGCCGTTGAGTAGTATCTCCCCCTCCGTCGGATCGTACAGGCGGCAGAGCAGTTTGATAAACGTGGTCTTGCCGCTTCCGTTCATCCCGACGACAGCAAGCCGCCTGCCGATCTCAAACTTCATGTTGACATTGCGCAGCGCATAATTGTCACTGCCCGGATACTTGAACGAGACATTGTGAAACACGACTTCGTACTTGCGGTCACGGCGCTTTTCGACGGTCAGGCTGCCCTGATACATCGTGTTTGGAATGTCGAGCAATTCAAACACCACTTCGAGAAACGCGGCGTTGTTGCGCATGTCCCCGAGTGTGGAGACCAGGCCGGACATTCCGCCCGACACTTTTGTGACAGATGCCACGTACTGTGTGACAGAGCCAAGCCCAAACGCGCCCGCCCACGCCTTGAGGCAGACAAACACATAGACGACCCCCGTAAAGACAACGGACACCCCGGCGGACGCCGCACTGTAAAGCCCGATCGGTCCCCGGCTTAAATGTGCAAACAGACCGTCCGATCCAAAGGTATCCTTCTTGTCAATATTGTACCTGTCGCACATTCTATCCTGGCGGTACATTCTTACATCCGCCGCAATCTCCTTTTTATATCCGAGAAATCCAAAAAAGCTGAACAGGCGGTTTCCCATTTTGTGGGCATTCGAATTGACTGCCCAATAACTCTCGGCTTTATTGTCAAGCGCCGGTGCGGTCAGTGTGATAAGCAGCATGACTGCGATCAGTGCGACAATAAACAGCGGATGATTCAGCAGCGTGTATGCACCTGCACCCTCCGGGACACGGCTTACGAACAATGTCACGGTGAGTGACACACCGCCGAGAATCGTAAAAATCGCGGAGAACAGGGATTCACAGTTTTCTGCCACCCTGCAAAGTCCCCAGTTGGCACTGATTCGATTCTGTTCAATGGCCGTAAGCAGCTCTGCCGTGTGTGTCTGATCCAGATAAATATAGTCCATATCAAACAGTTTCTGCGCAATCACGTTGTCCACTTTAAGCCACAGCCCCGCATTCTGCGTTTCTTTCCACTTGTTGAGAAACGCCGTTCCCAGGGCAATCACCGCGGCTGTCATCAGCGTGACAACGACAAGCGTCCGCAGTCTCTCAGGGTCTCTGGCGCCCGCAAGCTCGTCAATTATAAGCGCGGACAGATAGATTCCTGCATAGGGTGTTAGTGCATTCCACGCGACACTCGCCAGACGCGAGAGAATGATTGCCGGATAGCGCTGGTAAATTATCCCAAATGCCCTGCTGTTGAGCTTTATCATCTCCCGCCATGTTTTCTGTTTACTCTTCATTGCCGTCCGCTCCTTCCTTATAGTACTTGCTCTGTATCTCGTACAATTCCGCATACCTGCCGCCAAGCTGCAGCAGCTCCTCGTGTGTGCCCTCCTCAAAAATTCCCGCGTTTTCTATCAGTATAATCCTGTCGCAGAAGCGCGTGGAAGCCAGCCGATGGGAAATATAAATGGACGATTTTCTGTGCACGATCTCATTGTACTTCTGATACAGCTCCGACTCAGCAATAGGGTCGAGCGCCGCAGTCGGCTCGTCGAGCACGATAAAGGGTGCATTTTTGTAGAGTGCGCGCGCCAGCATGAGGCGCTGGGTTTCCCCGCCTGAAAGCATCACCGCCTCCTCGTACACATCCCGGTGCAGAAGTGTGTCGTACCCGTCCGGCAGTGATTCAATCTTTCTGCAAAGTCCGGCCTTCCCGATACATTCCTTCACGCGCTCCATGTCAATACCGACATCATCCTGCGCCACGTTTGCCGCGATCGTCCCCGCAAGAAGCGAAAATGTTTGAAACACTGCGGAGAACATGGTATAGTAGTCCGCCCGGTTGTACTCTCTGATATCCTTTCCGTCAAGCAGTACCCGGCCTCTGGCCGGATCCAGAAACCCACAGATCAGCTTGATGAGCGTCGTCTTTCCGGCGCCGTTTAAACCGACTACAGCAAGTTTTTCCCCGGGGTGCAGCGTGAGGCTGACATCTGTGAGTGTATCCCTGTCTGCGCCGGGATAGCGAAATGACACATGCTCAAGCCGTATCTCATACATTCTGTCCGCATCAGCTTCGAGGTGTTCTCCCCCCTCAAACCGAAACGGCTCGTCAAATTCCAGAAATTCCCTGACGCTGGACAAGTCAAGCGACTGCCGGTGCAGGGTGCCAAAGCCGCCAAGAATGCCGGTTACCCACTCCGTAAAGCCTCCTGCCGCCGTAAATAATAACAGGAACTGTGCCACGCCAATACCGCCCTCAATGACAAGCCCGATCAGGTACGCATATGCAATGGCATTGCGCACAAAAGCCAGGACAAGGTCAGCGATCGCAGCCCAGAGGTAAACCCCCTGCGCCCTTCTGTTAAATGCTGTGTACGCGCTTACTGCCTTTGCAAAAAGCGCATCCAGCCAGGGGCGCAGTCCAAAGATGCGGATGTCCTTTGCCGCCGTAAGGTCACTTGCACACCTTGTGATATAACTCATCTGCCCTGTGTACTCTGCTTCCTCCTCCCTGTGGCGGTAGCTGTATTCACTGACGTAGTTGCTCACCAGATAACTGATCACTGTCGTGGCAAGGATAACGAGCAGCAGCAGCGGCTCGACTGCGGAGAGCAGGCTCACATAGATGACAAATCCTGTCAGATTGGTCAAAAGCTTGGTGAGGGTGTCCCACACTGCCTCGGTGGCTGCCCGGTTATTGCCGATGCACAGCCTCGCCTTCTGCAAAAGCTTTTCAAATTGATCGTCGTCGATATTGGGATATGACGTCGAAGCCGCCTTTCTGTTGATGCGGGCACTGATCTCCTGGCGGACACTGATTCTGCCAAACAACGTGTTTTTATTGACATAGCCCGATGCCGCGGACACCAGCATCAGTCCAAGAACAAACACGGCGATCGTCCGCAGCAGCTCCGAAACCGGAGCATGCCGCTCCACCACTGCCAGAATTGTCGGCGATACATACAGATTCACCAGATTTTGTGCCACAGCCAGCAGTGCAGAAAGCAGGCTAAGCACCAGAACTTTCTTCTCCCCGGACGTCCATGCGAGTTTTATCATGAACCATGTATTCTGCCCCATGTGATACTTTGGTCTGGGCGCTTTTTCTTTTTTTGTATTCTCC
>CAMWOK010000251.1 GCA_947175845.1 uncultured Lachnospiraceae bacterium
TATTATACCATTTCAGGATAATAATGTAAACTTATTTAAATCGAATTATACTAGTACTCCATACATTCCATATCACCACATGCTCTAGCAACATCCATTCCATACCAGACACGCCGGCGCAGCACAAATTTCAATTCACGCAGCCTGCTGCGCCCGTTTGTCTGCCCCCAATTTTCAGAACATCATTCTCTCACGCCCATGAACAACTATACTGTGACTTCCTGAAATGTACTTAAAATAAGTTGTGTCTTTTGTCTGAACATTTTTTGCTGCTTCCCGCATCCCGATTGTGCAGCGTATCTGGCTGGACGCACTTTTTTAGACGCGCCGCGAACAGAAAAAAGGACCTCTGCCCAGCACAGACGCCCTTTGATAAACTATTCACAATATGACTTTGAAGCGGATTGTCCCTGCGCCTGCGCGCTCCGCCCGGATTGATCCGCCGTGAGTCTCCGCGATCGCCTGCGCCATGGCAAGCCCGATCCCGGTGCCTCCGGTGCGGGTGGATCGGGACTGATCCACCCGGTAAAACCGGTCGAACAGGCGCTCTAAATCCACCGTGTCCGGCAGGTCGCAGGTATTTTGCACCTCCATGCAGACCTTCCGCCGCCTGCGCGAAATATCCAGCCGGATGTCCCCGCCCGCGTCCGCGTAGTTCACCGCGTTGTCGAGCAGGATGGAGATCAGCTGCTGTATGGAATTGCGGTCTCCGTAGAACGCGAGATTCTCCTCTATGAACTGATGGTACTGTTTCCCTTCCGCCTTTGCGCGGACGGCAAACGGCTCCGCCGCCTCCCACGCGGCGTCACTTAAGGAAAAGCTGCTCTTTTCCGGGAACGGTACCTCCTCGTCGAGCCTCGACAAAGCCACAAGCTCCCCCACAAGGCGGGTCAGGCGCGCCGTCTGTTTCCGGATGTTGGCGATCCACTCATCCCCCTCGTACTCCATAGCGGCAATGTCCGCGCTGGTCGCAATGGAGGTGAGCGGTGTCTTGAGCTCATGCCCCGCATCTGTGATAAACCGCTTCTGCCGCTCCATGTTTTTGATATACGGTTTAACCGCATACCGCGAGAAGAACAGCACCAGCATCAGGACGACCAGCAGACTCGAAATCCCCGTCGCCGTCGAGACAATGAGCAGAGAGCGCATAAACTGCAGGACGGAGGACGCATTCAGAAACAGGACCATGCTTCCGGTGTCGTACGCGCGCACAAGATAGCGGTAATCCCAGTAATATCCCTTTTCTTTTCCCTTTTGGAGCACTGCCTCGGCGTACTGCTTGGCGGTCTCCTCATCGACAGAGTAAATATAATCCCTGGAAATGACCTGCAGTTCCTTAGAAGCTGTGCGGTACACAGCAAAAAAACGGGTGGTGAAGCGCGCTTCCGGCCCTCCTAACGGCATCTCTGCGATAGGAGGAAACTCGGATTCCGGAACCGGAATTGCCGCAAACTCCATTTCTGAACCATCCGATTCCGAATGCTCTTGTTCCGCAAACTCCGATTCCGGATGCTGTGGACTGCGGCGCGGATGCGCACCGGAATGCTTCTTCTCCAAGTCGTTTTCTGCGCGCTCATACATCCTCTGCGCATATTCCAGCAGGCTTGCCGTCATATCATCCTGCATGGATGTTGTCCGGCAGTAGTTGACCGCGTTAATGCCGACCAGCAGCACCAGCATCACCGTGCCAAAAGCCGCCATTGCCGCCATGATAAAGCGCCGCTGCATCTTTTTCAGCATTCCTGTCCCTCCAGTGCGTATCCGGCGCCGCGCACCGTGCGTATCTCAACACAGCTCCCGATCTGCCTGAGCTTCTTGCGCACAAACCCGATATAGGTCCACACGACATTCATGTCCGCATCCGAATCCTGCCCCCAGATTTTATCCATCAGATGATTGGTGGAAAACACATAGTGCGGGTGCTGCAAAAATAACTCCGCCAGCTGAAATTCCTTGTTGTTGAGCCGCACGCTCTCCCCGCGGCAGGCAAGCTCGTACCTGTTGCAGTCAAGCTGCACGTCCCCGAACGACAAAACAAGATCTGCATACCCCGCATTCCTGCGCGAGAGCGCCTTTACCCGCGCGATGAACTCCCTGCTTGCAAAGGGCTTTGGCAGATAGTCGTCCGCTCCCGCCTCAAGACCTGCCACGCGGTCCTCGACCTCAGCCTTTGCCGTGAGCATCAGGACAGGGACGCTGGACTTGCTCTTTCTGATGCGGCGCAGCACCTCAAGCCCATCCACCCCGGGCATCATGATGTCCAGCACGATAACGTCATATTCGCCACAGCAAAAGCAGTCCATGGCCGCCGCCCCGTCGTGGACAATGTCCACGGAAAATTTGTTTTTTTCGAGCAAATATTTCAGTCCTCTTGCAAGCTCGACTTCATCCTCTGCAATTAAAACGCGCATGGCCTCCGCCTCCTTTTTATAAGCATCGCTCCCGCCGCGCGCATCTACTGATGAATCGCTTTCCGCGTCCTGTGGAGAAGCCCCCGCACCTTCGTCCGCTGCAGGAAGATGTCATAGCTCTTGATAATCAGCACAGAGCACTTGGCCTGCTCCATAATCTTGTCAGTGCGAAATCCCGTCACCACCTCCTGGATTCCCCAGTCGAGCGAAGCGCCCATAATGATCAGATCATACGCGTCCGAGTGCTCCACAACCCGCTCGATCAGGCTGCCGCTGCAAACCATAATCTCCGTGGGACGGTCAAATTTTGCCGCCGACTTGTCGAGATACGCCTTCGTGCTCTCAACGTCCTCCTCGTGGTCAACCACATTCAAAAGCGTGATTTGTGCGCCGTATGCGTTGGCAATGCGGTTTACAACCTTCGCCGTCATCCGCGAGTACCTGCCGCCGCCGTACGGGAACAGAATCTTCTGAAACGCCTGGCTCTCCCCCATCATGCGCAGGACGCCGACATCCGCAGGCGCCTCCTGCAGCATCTGGTACGTGATATTGCCGTGCATGTACTTTGCCAGGCCCGATCCGTGCCAGCCCATAATCACAAGCGGGTTTTTCTCCTTCTTCACCACGGACATAATCGCGTGGAACGCGTCCCTTGAGTTGATCAACACCGGGCGCATGCACGACTCAGACTCGTACTCCTTGAGCATCTGCACCACCTTGTCCTGCGCGCCCATCGACTGCATCATGACATCGTAGTCGGCGATCGTGAGCAGATTGTCCGGAAAGACATTGACCTTGACCGGCACGACCGTCGTGCTCTCCTCCGCGAGCGCGATCGTTCTGCCGAAATTTAACAGGCCGGCAGCCGTGTGCGGATTGGACACCGGAATGACGATCTCATTTTTTCTGTTATCTTTTTTGTGCTCCTTAATCTCAGGCACGTCGACAATCGAAATCCCCTTGGAGGCATATTTGAGCCTGGGCATCACGAGATAGTAATACAGCACGCCAAGCCCAATCACGGACACCGCGATGATCAGCGCCGGGCGGTCCGAGATGGCAAGGCTGACAATGAGAAACAGATTCAGCCCGATTCCAAGCAGCGGCGTGAGCGGGAACAGCGGCACCCGAAATTTGCGCTCGAGCTGCGGCTGCTTCTTTCGGAAAATAATCAGCGCCACGTTGACAAGGCTGTATCCCGTCAGTGAAAAGATGCTGGTCACCGTCGAGATGTGCTCCAAATCCCGGATCGACACTGCGATAAAGACGATGATCGAGGACACCACAATCGAGAAGACAGGCGTCTTCGTCGTGCGATTGATCGCCTTGAACAGGCTCGGCAGCCGCTGGTCGCGCGCCATCGCAAAGGAAGTCCGCGAGGACGCCATGACCGCCGTGTTGATCGATGAGAGCGTCGCGAGGATCCCCGCAAAGGCAAACAGATAGCCGCCTGCGGCCCCTCCGATATGTACCGCCGTGTCAATCATGGGCGTGCTCGTCTTCTCCGGCACCAGCTCCTGCCACGGCAGGATACCGCACCCGATAAAAAACACGGAGGTCTTTATTACAATAACAGCCGCTATAGAAATCAGAATCGCCTTTGGAATCGTCTTCTCCGGCTCGATCACCTCCTCGCTCGCCGTCGTGATCAGCCCGTATCCGATGTAGGTCATATACAGAAAACCCATCGCGTTAAACACGCCCGCCATCCCCTGCGGCGTAAACGGCCGCTGGTTCTCCATATCCACATGAAATATCCCGATCACCACATAGAGTGCCAGCAGCGCAACCAGCAGCGTCGTTATCACATTCTGCAGCGCGCCGGAGCTCTTCGTCCCCCTGATATTGGTGAACATGACGTACACCACAAGCAGGTAAGCCGCCGCCATCTGCGGGACAACCGGAAAAATGTAGTTGATAAAATTTCCAAACCCCAGCGCGAACAGGCCGCACGACATGGCATATCCCAGCCAGAAGCCCCAGCCGCAGATAAATCCGACAATATTGTTGCCCGTCGCCTCCTTCACGTAGACGTAGCCGCCCCCCGCCCTGGGGATCACCGTCACCAGCTCCGCAAAAGACAGGCCGGTGAACACCGCCGCAATGCCCGCCAGGAAGATCGCCAGCGACGCGCCCGGCCCCGCCGTCGCGTAGCTCGTGCCCGCCAGCACAAAGATTGCCGATCCGATCATCGTCCCGATGCTGATCATCAGCGCCGAATACATTCCAAGAGTTCTGTCTAATTTCTGTTTCATGAAACGCCCCCTTTGTGGAATATATTTTAACGCTTTCGCGCCCTGCTGTCAACTTATCGATC
>CAMWOK010000252.1 GCA_947175845.1 uncultured Lachnospiraceae bacterium
CGCGCTTCCACTCCTGGCTGCCGACTTCGGAGCTGAGATAGCCGACTGGCAGCCCCTCCCTGACGGGCGCTGTGAGCTCCCTGACTTTCTGCAGTGTGATCGTCACCTTCTCGTCCTCATGCATGAGAAGCCCTTCCAGCCCATTCTCATCCCCGGCGATTTTCACCGGCATATGCATCCTCTCGCCAATGCGGCTGCCCTGCCCGTTGCTCACGATGATGTCCCCAAGAAGCTCCTTCGGAAGCTCCACCTCGTCAAAACTGCGGTAATTGTAGTGTGCAATCCCATACTCCATAAGCGTCCTTGTATCACTCCACTTGTAGGTTTTGTGATTGGGCCATCCGCACGCGAGCAGCGCCACGACAAAGGTTTTCCCGTCCCGCTGCAGCGCGCCCACATAACAGTATCCCGCCCGGTTGGTAAACCCCGTTTTTCCGGACAATGCCCCTGTCATCATACCCAGAAACGCATTGTGATTAACGCAGGAAAAACTTCTCTTTCCTGATATATCTGTGAAAGTGTGATTGGGTGTTCTTGTAATCTCCAGAAAAGCCTCCTTCTGCGGAGACTTAGTAATACAGTAAGACATGACCAGCGCCAGATCGCGCGCTGTCGTCGAATGAAATTTTTTTCCCTTTTCTGCGTCCAGTCCATTCGGTGTGATGTAATATGTATTCTCACAGCCGATCTCTGCCGCCTTCTGGTTCATGAGCGCGGCAAACTGCTCCACGCTGCCGCCCACATGCTCCGCGATCGCAACCGCCGAGTCATTGTGCGACTCCAGCATCAGAGAGAGCGTCAGATCCCGCAGCTTATACTGCTCTGTGCTGCGCATCCCCAGGCGCACCTGCGGCATGGAGGCCGCGTAGGACGAAACTGTGACCGTATCCTCAAGGTTTGCATTCTCGAGCGTGACAATGAGCGTCATGATCTTGGTCGTGCTCGCCATGGCAAGCTGTTCATCACCGCTCCGCTCGTACAGCACACGGCCGGAATCCGCGTCCATCAGCACTGCCGCCTTCGCGTAGAGCCTCAGATCAGGCTCCCCCGCCTCCACACAGACTGGCTGCTGCAGCAGGATCGACAGGATCAGAATAAACGCTGTGAAAGCTGTCCTTTTATGTCTCAGAGATCTCTTCATATATCTTCATTTCCTTCTATTAAAAGGCTCCCTAAAATATATGTGTCAGACTCTGCAAATTATCCCTTATAACAGCCGCTTTTTCGCGAAGCCTCTCCCCGGTCCTACACTCCATTTCCATATTTATCTCTGTATGTATACAGTTCTATAATGTTCTGAACCCGCCGTCTGATGATTCTAGGTTCAAACGGCTTGATGACAATATCCGCCACTTTGTAGTCAAATGCCCTGTCACTCGTCTCCTCCGAATCGTCATCCGTGACAATCACCACCGGCAGGCTTTCCAGCAAATTCTTCTGTTTCATGTATTCCAGCACGCCAAAACCATCGATCACGGGCATTAGAATGTCAAGCAGCACAACCGCAAGATTTTTTGAGTCCTCCGCTATGATGTCAATTGCCTTCTGCCCCCCGGCCGCCTCGATCACCTCATACTCCTCCCGAAAAATACCGCCCAGCATATAACGGTTGATGCCCTTATCATCCACCACAAGTATTTTCTTTTTTGTTTCCACTCTTGTTACCCCATTCCCGTTTTACACAAACCTATAACAATACAGTGACAACCCCACACGCATTCAGAACCTCATTGTATGCTTCCTGCGCGCCATCGAGTTTTCCGGGACGCAGAATCTCAACCAGCGCGCTGAGACTGCCGCGCACTTCGTCAAGTCCCAGATTCGCCGCGATCCCCTTGAGTCCGTGTGCATACGCAAAGGCATTCTTAGCGTCTCCTGTCTCGATCGCTTCCCCCAAAGCATCAAAATCAGGATCCGCAAAAAACTCCATTAAAAAACGCCTGTAGGCATCCTTGTTCCCTTTCATGCGCTCAAGCGCCTTGTCCACATCAACTCCCCTTTCCCTGAGCAGATCCCACAACGAGTCTCCGCCTTTCTCCATGCGCATCCCGCTGTACATTATGCGAAGCTGTACTTCCAAAAGTTTCTTTGCCTTTTTCAGATCGCTGTCCCCGTTTGCATGAATCATCTGTACGGCACCCAAAAAAGAAGCCAGCAATACAAAAGCAGTCTCCCTCGTGTTCACAATATTTGCTTCGCCGCGCGCCACCGCCTTTTTCAGATATTCCTCGATCCGCAGAATAAACGGATTTGTATTGATTCCGAGTCGGCCATGATAAAAAATCTGCATGTTGACGGCTTCCTGCTTAAACAGATACAGCTTATCCAATACTTTGTCTGCAATCCTGATCATATTGGTGTACATGTCCACACTGTCCGAGTACACCTCGTCCATGATCACAAGAAACGGTTCTGCCTGCATCGCCGCCGCTGCGGACGCCAGGGCATTTTTGTCGCCAAACCGCTGGTAGATCGCGGAGTTGGAACAGCCGCTCTCCTTCGCAACCCTGCGGATGGTAAGATTTTCGTACCCCTCGTGATTGATGATCTCAATCGCCGTGTTCAAAATTTTCTGTCCTACTGTATCGTCAATCAGCATCTCCATGCTCTGCATCTCTTCCTCGCGCATTTTGTTCTCCCGCCCATCTCTATATCTCGACACGCACCTCTGTATCCTGTCCGATTTCTTCCTCCGCCTGTTTGCGGAAATCCTCCATCTGATCTGGATTGAGCATCGGAAGATCCCCCAGGGACTTCACTCCAAATGTGCGCAGAAACTCTTCTGTCGTGCCAAAGAGCAGCGGCCGTCCCGGCGCATCGAGCCTTCCAAGCTCCTGTATCAGATTGAATTCCAGCAGCCTGTTCACCGCATGGTCACTGCTCACTCCGCGGATTTTCTCGACTTCGAGCCTCGTCACCGGCTGCTTGTAGGCGATGATCGAGAGCGTCTCTAGCAGCGCGTCTGTCAGAACATATTTTTGTGGCGCCTTTGCTATCTTGATCAGATACTCATACAGCTGCGGCTTCGTGCACAGCTGAAATGCATTTTCCAGCTCCGCGATATAGATGCCGCGATCCTGCTTTTTGTACTTGTCATTCATTTTGGCAATGACTGCCCGTATCTCCGGTTCTGGTATCTCCAGCACATGACCTAGGCTGGAAATCTCCACCGAGTTTCCCATGGCAAAAAGCACTGCCTCGATCACTGCCATTATCTTCTTTTCATTCATCCTACAACACACCTGTCAAACTCCATCATGCCGCAAGGCTCGATGTGATAATAATATCCGCGAAAGTATCCTCCTGCTCAATCGAGATCGTTCCCTGCTTCATCATCTCGAGCACCGCCATAAAGGTCACGATCACCTCCATCTTGCTCCCCTGCTTCTCCAGAAGGCTGCGGAAGCTGAACCGTTTGTGATTCTTTACATACTCCTGTATATAAACCTGCTTTTCCTCGAGATTGATCTCATCCTTCTCTATCTTGCCAAACTGGCTTCTGATCGGATCAATCTTGTCCTCCTGGCGCCGCATGACTGCCTTGAATATCTCGTGGAGCTTTGTCAGCGTGACATCACCCACGAGCTCCTCATAGTCTATCGGATACTGATAATCTGCGACTTCCTGCGGCAGCATGGGCTTCTTGTACCAGGTCTTTTCCGCATCAACCTGCCGGTCACGCAGCTCAAACGCCATATATTTGTACATCTTGTACTCGAGCAGCTTCTGCACAAGCTCCGCCCGGGGATCCTCCTCCTCGCCGTCCTCGTTCAGTTCTTTTGGCAGGAGCATCCTGCATTTGATATCGAGCAGCGTCGCCGCCATCACGAGAAATTCACTCATGATGTCCATATCCTCTGTCTGCATATTTTTAATATAATCAAGATACTGTTCCGTAATCATCACAATCGGAATATCATAGATATCGATCTTGTTCTTTTCTATCAGATAGAGCAGCAGATCCAGCGGTCCCTCAAAGACCGTGAGCCGCACGGACAATCCCATACAAAAACCCCCAATTCCATGTATACAATCCGTCATGATATATTTTACATAGAATTGAGGGAAAATGCAATGCAAACTGTTGTTTTGTATACAGTGCAGTCTGCATTGCTGCCTCTTATTTATTTTTTAACAACACCTATGCCTTCGCAGGTTTCAGCACCACCTCGTGAAGCTCTGCCGGATTGAAAAAGCGAAACGGCAGTGTGTGGGAGCCCAGCCCCCGCCCAAGAAGCATGACTGCCTTCCCGCTTCGAAACACGCCGCCGTCATACTTTGGAAACAATCTGTAGGACGGGGCAATGACCCCTCCGAGAAGCGGCAGCCGCATGATACCTCCGTGCACATGACCTGACAGCACCAGCTGTGCCCCCCACTTTGCGTAATCCTCAAAATAGTCGGGATTGTGGGCGATCAGAATATTGCACATGTGCCCGTCACACTCAGAAAGTGTCTCCTGCAGATAATTGTCCTGCAGTTTTCTGACCTGAAAATGGGCGAAATACTCGAGGTCAAGGTCAAGCCCGGTCAGCCGGATATTGTACTCTGCAAGGTTGACTGACGCGTTTCGCAGCACCGTCACATTTTTGTTGGAAACCGCCCTTATCAGGCGCTCGTACTTGCCGCCGAACCGCTCAGGCTCCCTCAGCATTTTGGACTCGTGGTTTCCCATGCCATAATAGACCGGATAGCTGCGGCTGAGCGCATTCATCAGACTGATTC
>CAMWOK010000253.1 GCA_947175845.1 uncultured Lachnospiraceae bacterium
CGTTACATCGTCGCTGGGCTTTATCCCCATAGATAATGCAACCGTCACAATATCCTATTCCGGTGATCACAGTTCTGTCGTCCAGACCCTCACGACCAATGATTCCGGTCTTACCACCACGATTTCCCTTCCTGCACCCAATCTTTCCTATAGCACAGAAATCAGTGATGTACAGCCCTACTCGGAATACAATATTTCTGTCACCGCTCCGGGTTATGAGCCTGTAAATATATCCGGAACCGAAATACTTCCTGATGTCACTGCAATTCAGCCTGTTACGATGAATCCTGTCGAAATTGAGCCTCCCGGTGAGCCCGAAGAAGATATCGTAATACCCGACCACACACTCTATGGCGAATATCCGCCCAAAATACCGGAGGACGAAATTAAACCGATGGACGAGAGCGGCGAAATTGTCCTAAGCCGTGTCGTCATACCAGAATATATCATTGTGCACGACGGCTTGCCGCAGGACGCATCCGCTCCCAACTACTATGTGCGCTACACGGACTATATCAAAAACGTCGTATCTTCTGAAATATATGCCACATGGCCGGAAAATACAATCTATGCGAACACGCTGGTTATTATGTCTTTCACCTTGAACCGTGTGTATACGGAGTGGTATCGCAACCAGGGCTACAATTTTACCATCACTTCCTCCACCGCCTACGACCAGAAATGGATTCACGGCCGGAATATCTATTCCAACATCAGCCGCATTGTGGACAGCATCTTCTCCAACTATCTGTCGCGGCCGGGTGTGCGGCAGCCGATTTTTACCTCGTACTGCGACGGAAACCGCGTCACCTGCAACGGGCTCTCCCAATGGGGCAGCAAATACCTTGGCGATCAGGGGTACACGCCAATAGAAATCATCCGTTATTATTACGGCAATGACATGTATATCAACTCGACCACCTACATATCCGGCGTGCCCTCGTCGTGGCCGGGATATGACCTGACAGTGGGTTCCTCCGGTCAGAAGGTCCTGCAGATGCAGCAGCAGCTCAACCGCATCGCACAGAACTATCCCGCAATACCGCGCATCGCGGAGGACGGTGTCTTTGGAACCGGCACGGCCAACGCCGTCCGCACCTTCCAGCGCATCTTCGGACTTGCACCGACCGGGATTGTAGACTACCCTACCTGGTATAAAATTTCGGAAATTTTCGTGGGTGTGTCCCGGATCTCGGAACCAGGGTGAGATGGTTCATATTTTATGCGCAGGACTGTTCTCTGCTGTCCTGCGCACTTGATTTCTCGTTACAGTTTAGAAACTTATCATTTTCTCTGCTCCTTTCATAAAATTGATTGTGTTATTACAAAAATACGTGTTATAATATCACAATACTGTGTCAATCCATTTTAAGTATATGACCAGTCAAAGGAGGAATTGAGACGATGTATTTTTGTAAAATAATATGGACAGGTTTTTTGTGCTTCTGCACAACTTTAATGCTTTGTATGCGCTTTGACCAACCTAGCATGAACATTGATTTCTTTGCCATGACAATCCTGTTTGCAGCACTGTATTACGCTGATTTCAAAATTCATGAGAACATAACTTATCGCAGCCGTCTTCAGGAGGTGGTTTGTTTTTTGACAGCCCTTTTGTGGTTGTTTTCGGAAGGATTTGCTGTTGACAATACCATAATAAGCCTTTATAGTTCTCCCTTGCAGATTGTAAAAAGTGTTGTGTATCTATTCGGCGCAACACATCTGTTAAACCATGCTGGCTCAATATTTCATGAACTGCTTACAACAAAGAGCATGCCTGTCAGTGTACCCTCGAAGAAATTGCACCCGTTTGTATTTTGGTTTATTCTCATGCTGATCGTGTGGCTTCCACATACAATCATCTCGCATCCGGCAAGCATAGAATGTGATGCGTGGGACTCACTCTACCAATTTTTTGGAAAATCGGAATTTACAGCACATCATCCACCTATGTTTACAGTACTATTGGGTCTGTTTGCGTCCTTTGGTCTTTCTATTGGAAACATCAATACTGCCCTTTTTATGTGGACACTCCTGCAGACAACGATATGCGCTGCAATCATGGCATATGTTCTCGTATGTATCGGTCAAACGCTGCATGCTCCCCGCTGGTTGACAATTTCTGTCTTTAGCATAGCAGCTATATCACCATTTTATACCTGCTATATAACTACAATCGTAAAAGACTCTCTGTTTTCATTCGCAGTACTGCTCTATCTGACAGAGTTGGTTTACATGCACTTAGACATGAATCAGTATTGGAATAATATCAGGCATATTTGTTTATTCTGCCTGTCCAATTTGATAATGCTCCTTTTCCGCCACAATGGAAAATATATTATCTATATCATGATTGCATATCTGCTTATAACATTTATCCGCAACAGAGCTGGTTCATCTAAAAAGTATCTTATTCAAAGCGCTGTTTTTCTCATTCTGCCTGTTTTTATTTCAAGCGGACTATTATATGCAGTACAAAAGCACTATCACGTCAATGTCCAAGAAGGAGAAAGTATGCGGGAAGCACTTTCGATCCCTTTTCAGCAGTCCGCAAGATATGCCAAATATTATGACCCAGAAACGCCAGAGGAAGAGAAAGCAGCCATTGACAGGGTCATTGACTATTATGCCCTGGCCAGTGTATATGAACCAGAGATCTCTGATCCCGTAAAATCAAGATTTCACTACTATGCATCAACAAAGGACTGGATAAACTATTTTAGCGTCTGGTTTCAACAATTTTTGCGTCATCCTCAGACATACATGGGCGCGACTCTGAATCAGAACTACTATTTAATATTTCCAAAGAAAGTAAACAGCCGTTTTTACTATTCTACCTATGTTGATTATTTCTATGATCACGATTTTATGGATGAAGTTGGCGCTGCCAAGGAAATGACCTTTCCAAAAGCAAATGACGCTCGCATAGAGCTATACAAACTGTTACATTCCCTTCCAATAACAGGTGCATTCTCCAATATCGCAGTCTACAATATCATCTTTATATACTTAATCATTTTTTGTATAATCGATAAAAAGAAATCTTTTTTATGGATGATACTTCCCATCGGATTAAGCGATTTGGTTGTACTAGCTGGCCCTGCCATTTATGATAACATACGTTATGCACTTCCAATAGTGTACACCATACCATTGGCAGTTGCATATTTTATCTATATTTCCCACACAGAGGTGAAAAATAATTTCTAAGCGTCTCACCCGAAAACACTCAGATAAAATAGTACAGACGTTCCAGCTCCTCCAGCTTTGCGCGGGCGCTTGTCGCCTCCACAAGCTCTTTACACAGGCGGTCATACTCCTCGATCGGTGCTATGACCGTCATCTCCACGTCCGCCGCATAACTGCTGTCCTCTACCCTGATATTTCGGGCAGCCAGCAGATACTGAATCTTCCCGACTGCATTGTAATCCGTCTGAATCTTCAGGCGCACCCCGAAGTGCTGCCTGGCTGTCTCACAGTTCTCAAGCGCCTCCTTGAGCACCCCGGAATAGGCGCGGACAAGCCCGCCTGTGCCCAGAAGCGTACCGCCAAAATACCTTGTCACAACAGCCGCGATATTTCTGATCCCGCTCCCGAGCAGTACCTCCAGCATCGGACGCCCCGCCGTGCCGCCCGGCTCCCCGTCGTCGCTGCTTCTGGTTAACTGCGCTTTTTCGCCGATCACATACGCAGAGCAGTTGTGCCTTGCATCGTAATATTTTTTCTTCATCTCCTCGATGAACGCTGCCGCCTCGTCCTCGTCCGCCACAGGGCGGACTGTCGCGATAAATCTCGATTTTTTCTCCACCAGCTCTGCCTGCGCGCCCTTTATGAGCACTCTGTAGTCTTCGCATTCCTGACTGTTAACATCCTTCTCCATGTCTGACCTCCATTCAATGATTGTACTTTCATTATATCATAAACAAGAACTGTATAAAATGCAAACTACCGGACCAAACTGTTAGTAAAAATGTAATTATTATAAACTCTCAAAAAAATCCTTTATTTGCACAGGGTAATTTGATATAATGAGGAGAATGAAATTTTACATAACATCATTCAACAACTGTTTTTACGGAGGTGATTCTATGAATTACGGGAAAAGAGGAATTTCCAAAATCCAAAAATCCCTGACTTCAAAATCCATAAAATTCCAGAAACTGTTCTTTGTCACCGCGCTTAAGCTCATACTGATCGGAACCCTTTCGCTGATGATCGTCGGCGTGTGTCTTGGCATCGGTATGTTCAAGGGAATCTTAAGCACTGCACCGGACGTGGATCCCGCAGCAGTTCTGCCGCAGGGATTTGCCACAGTCGTGTACGATGCCAAGGGCAATGAGCTGACAAAACTGGTTGCCGCCAACTCCAACAGAAGCTATGAGGAGATCGACAAGATTCCCCAGTACCTCTGCGATGCGTTTGTCGCGATTGAGGACGAGCGCTTTTATGAGCACAACGGCATCGACATCAAGCGTATCATGAGCGCTGGTTTTATGGTTCTGCGTGACCGCAAACTCTCACAGGGCGCATCCACCATCACGCAGCAGATTATCAAAAACAATGTTTTCGACAACTGGACCAACGAGAGTGACATCCAGAAAATAAAGCGCAAGATTCAGGAGCAGTACCTTGCACTTGAGCTGGAAAAGAAAATGTCCAAGGAAAAAATACTTGAAATCTACATGAACACAATCAACCTCGGACAGAATACGC
>CAMWOK010000254.1 GCA_947175845.1 uncultured Lachnospiraceae bacterium
GCCGTAGGACCCGCTATTTGCACACGGCTGCCGCCAAAAAATGCAATCAGGAAGCCTGCGATAATTGCAGTATAAATTCCCTGTTCCGGACCGACACCAGATGCCAATGCAAGCGCAATCGACAGCGGAAGCGCGATAATTGCAACGATAATTCCCGCGATGACGTCCTTTACAAACTGTTGTTTTGTGTAAGTTTTCATGACCGAAAACAGCTTTGGTTTTAGTTTTTCCATAATGTTCCTCTCTGCCGCAAATGCCCTGTTTTGAGACATTTCACGGGCTTTTCCTCCTCATAAGTAAGTTCTTTTTTAATATATACCTGTTTCATCCATATTTCAAGAGCGTTTTATTTGATTTTCTATTGACTTATTCAGACAATATTGTCCGGCACCTGCTCCCCCATATAATAAAAACCATGTGATTCCACAAGACGCACATTCACAATTTTTCCAATCAGCGAGGAATCTCCTGGAAAATGTACGATTGTATTGTTTGACAATCTTCCCGAAACCAGCGTGGAATCATGTTCGTTGCACTCCTCGACCAGCGCGCTTTGCACCTGTCCTGTCAGACGTCCCACACGGCTTCTTGCGGTCTCCTGCACCACCTTGAGGAGGCGGTCAAAATTTGCCTTAATCTCGTCCTCGCCCGTGGGATTGGGCATCGTGGCAGCAGGTGTCCCTGTGCGCTTGGAATAGAGGAACGTGAATGCATTGTCATATTGTACTTCCCGCACAACCTCGATTGTCTCATCCACATCCGCTGCCGTCTCGCCCGGAAATCCCACGATTATATCGGTCGTGAGCGCGATATCCGGTATCTCGCGGCGGATCTTGTGCGCGAGCGCAAGGTACTGCTCTTTTGTGTAACGGCGGTTCATCGCCTCTAAGATTCTGGTAGAGCCGGCCTGCAATGGCAGATGCAGATGGCGGCAGATTTTCCTCGAATGCTTCATCACCTGAATCAGGTCATCTGACAAATCCTTTGGATGGGAGGTCATGAAGCGAATCCGCTGAAGCCCCTCAATCTTTTCCACCTCCTGCAGCAGCTGTGCAAAGCTCATGGGCTCCTCGAGCGTTTTCCCGTAGGAATTGACATTCTGCCCCAGCAGCATAACTTCCACCACGCCCTCCGTCACAAGCTTCTCGATCTCTTGGATAATATCCCTCGGATTGCGGCTCCGCTCGCGTCCGCGCACGTATGGGACAATGCAATAACTGCAAAAATTGTTACATCCATACATTATGTTAACTCCGGATTTGAAGGAATACTTTCGTTCTGCAGGCAGGTCTTCCACTATTTTGTTAGTATCTTCCCAAATATCAATGATCATTTCATTAGAATTGTACATTGACACAATTAACTCTGCAAACTTGTAAATATTGTGTGTTCCGAATATCAAATCCACAAATTTGTAGCTTTTCTGTATCTTTTCGATGACAGAAGGCTCCTGCATCATGCAGCCGCAGAGTGCAATTTTCTTGTGCGGATTCTTTTTTTTCATCTGGTTCACAAACCCCAGCCTGCCGTACACGCGCTGGTTTGCGTTGTCCCGGACTGTACAGGTATTGTAGAAGACAAGATCCGCCGACTCGTCGTCAATCATCTCAAACCCGATATTTTCGAGAATGCCGATCAGTTTTTCGCTGTCCTTGGCATTCATCTGACAGCCAAAAGTCTCCCCGTCTGCAGTCAGCGGCCTGCCAAGCTTCGCGCGCTCTGCACTGACTAGCTCCCGCGCCTGTTTGATAAAATAATACTGGCGCATCGGCTCGTCTGTGGGTGCATCATCCCGCAGGTCAATCGTCTGTAGTATCGCTTCTAGTTCTTCGTTTTTAATCATCTCTCTTCTGCCTTTCCATCGTATTTTTCCATGCTGGCACAGCTGTATGCCGCGCCTGTTTATTCCAGCAAAGTGTGGTGGTTCGATTTCTTTTTAATTATAGCAAAATTGTGAATATTTTCAAGGTCTATCAATTAACCTGTTAAGTCAATGATATTTCAGAAAATATTTTCCAAAAGAATTGTCCTTATCCTGTTCGCGCCATGGATTCTGTGATATAGTGATAAGGAACCAAGCTGTTCCAAAACAGGACTATATGAGGAAAGGAACCTTTTACCATGTCTAAAAAAATCAACACGAAGAAATATCTGGAATACATTCTTTCAGAGACAACAAAAATACTGGCAATCGACAGTCCCTCCGGTTTTACCGCGAAGGCTGCGGAGTATGTCATGAATGCGTATACCGCGCTGGGCTATACGCCTGTTCAGACTGTAAAGGGCGGCGTTATCTGTGAAATTGGCGGAGATTCTGCCAAAAAGGATGCGCTTATGATGGAAGCTCACATCGACACACTCGGTGCCATGGTCTGTGATATCAATCCAAACGGCGCGCTCAGGCTGTCTCCGATAGGCGGCATGAACGCAAACAATGCCGAGGCGGAAAATTGCAAAATCTATACGCGCGAGGGCAAGGTTTTCACCGGAACATTTCAGCTGTGCGACGCGTCGGTGCATGTCAACGGAAAATTTAACGAGACAGCACGCTCCTATGATGTCATGGAAGTCGTGATCGACGAGCGTGTGCAGACAAAGGAAGATACGCTTGCACTCGGCATTCTGCCCGGCGATTTTGTCTGCTTTGATCCGCGCACTGCGATCACAGAAAGCGGCTATATCAAGAGCCGTTTTCTCGATGACAAACTCAGTGTCGGCATTCTGCTTGGATTTGCCAAATATGTCAAAGAGGAAAAGATCAAGCTGCCCAGAAACGTATATCAGCACATCACAGTCTATGAGGAAGTCGGTCACGGCGGAGCGGCTTCTATTCCAGATGGCGTCACGGAAGTGCTCTCTGTCGATATGGGCTGTGTCGGAGACGGGGTATCCTGCACAGAACACCAGGTGTCTATCTGCGCAAAGGACAGTCATGGACCATACAATTATGAAGTGGTCTCCAATCTTATCGCTGCCGCCAAACGCCTGAACCTTGACTTTGCAGTCGATGTGTACCCTCATTACGGTTCCGACGCAGATGTCGCGCTCACTGCCGGATATGATGTAAAGCATGGGCTCATCGGTTCTGGTGTGTACGCATCGCACGGATACGAACGAAGCCACAAGGACGGAGTATTAAATACATTTCTCCTGCTGACAGAATACTGCCGCTCTGCTTTTGCCGTTCTGTAAATCTGTTTCCAAAATAATATTCTTCATCCGATTTACAGCTGTCATAAATAAAAGAAACCACTTGATGTAAGCAGCATTACATCAAGTGGTTTCTTTTGGAACAGCAAATCCATCCCATTTTTAACCATAACTCTCTATCAGTTCTATCGGCTCAATATAAGCACCATTTTCTATGATTTGATATCCGAGTTCCTTATTCTGCGCACTGATTTGAAAAAGCACAGTCTCATTTGTGACCCGTTCTCCTTCGCTGACCTTGGATTCCACATTGCTTTTGTATATGGAAATGTAGCCATTTCCATGATCCACAGTCACGGTAACACCCGTCCATCTGTTTCCCTCCACGGATGCAACTGTCCCGTTAGCTGTCGCGACTATGCTTATTCCGTTGGCATTGTAAAATTTTGCGATGGGATTGCCGTCAAGCTCCTTTTCCTGCCCGTTATAGGAGGCTGTCCCCTGGAACGGCAGCCTGGTTGGGATATAGCTCTGCCTGATTTCTTCCTCCTGTTCCTTCTCCCGCTGAACCTTCATATTTATAGTCTCACTCAATATACTAACCTTTTCCAGCAGCAGTTCTTTTTCGTTCTTCAACTCGGAATTTTGCAGTGTGATCTCACCAATCTGCGATGTCAGTGACTGTATTCTGTTGCGTGCATCCCCCAGATTTCCATAGAGAACAACACATCCTGCAAACTCTGTGATCAGCAGCAATGTAACAGTCTGTTTCTTAAGTGTTTTTGTAGCTTTCAATGTGCACCTCCGCAATCTGTACCATATGTCTCCAAATATCCTTCGTCGTATATCACCGTCATTCTGTGTGGAAAGCTTGGATATTCCAGCAGTATGACGGTGACCTGTCATGCGATTGTCCTTGCACAACACGGACGACAGTATGTGGCTTAGCTGCATTTTATTTTAATAGATTGAACACTGTTTTTAAAGTGCAAATTCACGGAACGCACTTTTTGTGACACCGATTGCAATGCAGATATGTCAAAATTCCAAAACCATATTCTGGCTCGTATGGGTCAGTGTTACGAGGGGACGCACAGTTCTTGTTTTCCATGCTCTGTTTGCATCTCATACTCGTCAAAGTCGCAGGAATTTTTCAAAAATCTTTTCTTGGCCGTCAGGCATAAAAAGGGCGGCACTGTTAAAAGTGCCACCTCAGTTTTGGAACATTTTGCAGCCAGTTCAGGTGTGGCCCTGTCGCTTTGACACCCATCAAAGTTCAATTCAGGAAACATTTATATTTTCATTTAAAAAATCGGTATGTCCAGCGTCTCAACATTTTCATTTTCATACGATTTCAAAACGATCAGCGCAGCTATCTCGTCAACATCAACAACTCGAGTAAAACCTGCTATTTGATACGCATTTGACTTGCTGCTATCTGTATATCCCACTCTGCCGGGATTCGCTAAGTATGGGATCCTTGTCCCATCTTTTAATACAACTCCCTTGACTTCGGGAAT